>JBDSGI010000611.1:0-2700 GCA_039919035.1 Opitutaceae bacterium | reverse complement strand
GGCACGGGCGGCATCATCGCCACCTGTCGCGGCCGGGCGGCGCACGCCGCGAAGATCCCGAATGATGGCCGCAACGCGATCCTGGCACTCTCCGAGTTCCTCCTCGCGGCGAGCCGCATCCCGGCCGAGTTGCCCGGCGTGCTGGTCAACGTCGGCAACATCCGCGGGGGCAGCCCCGCGACCAATGTCATTCCCGATTTCGCTGAGGCCGAACTCGACGTGCGCATCACCGCCGTCGCCGACCGCGCGCTGCTGCTGTCCCGCCTCGACGCTCTTGCCGCCATGATCAACACGCGCGAGGGTTTTCAGCTCGTGTTGAAAGGCGGCTTCAATCGCCCCCCGAAGGAATGTGGCCCCGTCGAGGAAACGATCTTCGCCGCGTGGCAGCGCGCCGCGCAGGATGTCGGCGTGGCGCCGTTCACGTGGGTCCACTCCGGAGGTGGTTCCGACGGCAATCTCCTCTCCGCCGCCGGCCTGCCCAACCTCGACGGCGTCGGCCCGATTGGTGATCACATGCACAGCGACCGCGAGTTCATCGACACCTCAACCATCGCGCCGCGCGCGCAGATCGTGGCGCTGTTTCTCCACCGGCTCGCCAGCGGCGAGCTTTCGCTCCCGGCGCGTTAGGGGCGAAAAATTATCCCGTGCGTAGATTCTCGCGCCACCCTTCGTCCCAATGCTCGTCCTCCGTCCTATCCGCGAAAACGATCTGCCGGGACTCGTCGCACTCGCGCGCGCGACCGGCGGCGGGCTGACGACGCTGCCGCCCGACGAGACATTTCTCGCCGAGCGCATCGACGAATCGCTCCGCGCCTTCCGACCGCGCGTGCGCAAGCCGTGCGGGGAATACTATCTCTTCGTGCTGGAAGACACGGCCGCCGGCGAGATCGTCGGCACGAGTGGCCTCGCCTCGCGCGTCGGCGGCTTCGAGCCGTTCTACAGCTACGAAATCCACACCGAACGCTACGCGCATCGCCCGCTGCGCATCGAGAAGGAGATCGCCACGCTGCACCTGAAGGAATCGCACCGCGGCCCCAGCGAGGCCTGCTCGCTCTTCCTGCGCGCCGACCGCCGCCGCGATGGCAACGGCCGGCTGCTCTCGCTCGCGCGCTTCCTCTTCATCGCGGCGTTTCGCCGCCGCTTCACCGAAACGATCATCGCCGAGCTGCGCGGCTACATCGATCAAACGGGCCGTTCGCCCTTCTGGGAGGCAGTCGGCCGGCCGTTTTTCGAATTCGATTTCTACCGCGCCGATGTGCTCAGCGGGCTCGGCGAAAAAGAGTTCATCGCCGACCTCATGCCGGATCATCCGATCTACGTCCCGCTACTGCCGTCGGAAGTGCAGGCCGTGATCGGCCGCGTGCATCACGACACCGAACCCGCCCTCGCGCTGCTGCGCGCCGAGTGTTTTTCCGCGACGAACGAGATCGACATCTTCGATGCCGGACCACTCGTCCGCGCCGAAGTCGCCGCACTGCGCACGATCCGTCAGGCGCAGACCGCGCCCGTGCGCGAGATCGTGGAAGCCTCCGGCGACGACGCTCGCACGCACCTCCTCTGCAACGGCGCACTCGATTTTCGCGCGTGCGTCGGAGCGATCGCACCGCGTGCCGACGGCGTCGCGCTCACCCAACCGCTCGCCGCCGCGCTGCAACTTCGGGTGGGCGATGCACTCACCTTCTCGCCGCTCAAATAATTCCGAGGTGGAGCGCGTTGTCCCCAACGGGCTTTCAGGACGTCCGACCCGCTCAAACTAGCGTCTTGGGGACAAGCCGCTCCACCTCCTACCAACCCGCTCGCGTGCCAGCCTTCTCTTCCATCAACCCCGCCACGGGGGAAACCGTCTGGACCGGTGCCGCGGCGACCGCGGCGGAGGTCGAAGCCGCCGTCGCGCGGGCGCGGGCGGCGTTTGGCCCGTGGTCGCGCACCCCGCTCGCGGAACGCGAGGCACACCTGCGCGCCTTCGCGCGCGGGCTCGAAGCGCGCAAAGTTGATCTCGCCGCCGCCATCTCCCTGGAGGTCGGCAAACCACGCTGGGAGGCGCTGACCGAGGTGCAGTCGATGATCGGCAAGGTCGATCTCGCGATCCGGGCGTTTGCGCAGCGCACGGCGGAGTTTTCCGCCGGCACGGCAGTGACGCGCTTTCGGCCGCACGGCGTGTGCGCGGTGTTTGGACCGTTCAACTTTCCCGGTCATCTGCCCAACGGGCACATCGTGCCCGCGCTCCTCGCGGGCAACACCGTGGTCTTCAAACCCAGCGAGCACGCGCCGCTCGTCGCCGAGCGCACGCTCGCGATCTGGCGGGAGGCCGGTCTGCCCGCCGGCGTGCTCGGCCTTGTGCAGGGCGCGCGTGAAGCCGGCGCCGCGCTCGCCACGCACGCGGGCATCGACGGGCTGTTCTTCACCGGCTCGGCGCGCACCGGGCTGTGGCTCGCCGAGCAGTTTGCCCGCACCCCGGAGAAAATCCTCGCGCTCGAACTCGGTGGCAACAACCCGCTCGTCGTCTGGCACGCGCGCGATCTTCGCGCCGCCGCCTTGCTTGTCGCGCAATCGGCCTTCGCCACCGCCGGCCAGCGCTGCACCTGCGCGCGACGCCTGATTGTGGCCGATGACACCACGGGGGGAAATCTCGTCGATGAACTCAAGGCCATAGCCACCCGTCTCCGGGTCGGCGCACCGGACGACTCCCCAGAGCCGTTC
>JBDSGI010000610.1:0-3380 GCA_039919035.1 Opitutaceae bacterium | reverse complement strand
TGAATGTGTCCGACAAGTTGAGCGCCTCGGTGAAGTCGGCGATGGCCTTGGCGTTGTCGCCCTGCTGCTGGCGCGCGTAGCCGCGGCTGTTGAAAGCCGCCACGTGGTTCGCGCTGAGCGCGATCGTCCGCTCGAAGTCGGCGATGGCGGCGCGCCAGTCGCGGCGCGCCTCATGCACGAGGCCGCGGTTGAAGTAGGCGCCGGCGAGCTTCGGATCTAGGGCAATGGCGCGGTCGAGATCGGAAATCGCGGCCGCGTAGTCGCGCTGCGTCCGGCGAATGATCCCGCGCTCGATGAAGGCGCCCGCAAATGTGGGGCGCAGGATGAGGGCCATGTTGGTGTCGGTGAGCGCGCCGGTGAGATCGTTCTGCGAGGCGCGGAGACTCGCGCGCATGACGTAGGTGTCTGGATAGTCGGGATCCGCAGCGATGGCCTTGTCCAGATCGGCCCGCGCGCCCGTGAAGTCGCGACGGCCGCGCTTGGTATTGGCGCTGCGGATGAGGGCGGTGGTCGCGGGTTTCGGCCGAGCGACTACTGGAGGCGGGGCGGGAGCCGGCGACGGGTTAGTTTTGGCAACGGGAGCCTGCAGGCGCAGGCCTTGATCCGTGTCGTCGAGCGAGCCGAGGCGGTCACCTTTGGCCCTTTTTGCGGCGCCACGGTTTACGAAGGCCAGGGCGTAGTCGGGGCGCAGTTCGATGGCCTTGGTGAAGTCGGTGATCGCGCCGTCGAGATCACCCTTGAGTTGCTTCGCGTGGCCCCGGTTGTTGAACGCGTCGGCGTTCTTCGGGTCGAGCCGGATTGAGTGGTCGTAATCGGCGATAGCGCCGTCCTGGTCGCCTTTTTCCCGAAGGATTATTCCCCGGTTGAAACGCGCCACCACGTCGTCGGGAGAGAGTTCGATGGTCTTGTTGTAGTCCGCGAGGGCGGCGTCGGTGCGGCCCTTGGTTTGGTGGATTACACCGCGGTTGCGGTAGGAGTTCGTCGAACGGGGATTGAGTTCAATGGCGCGGTCGAAGTCGGGGAGCGCGGCATCGAGTTCGCCCTTGAGCAGGCGTATGTAGCCGCGGTTGTTGTAGCCATCGGCGTTGCGAGGATCGTTTTCGATGGCTTTGGTGGAGTCGGCGAGAGCGCCTTCGATTTCACCCTTGTTGCTGCGGGCGGCGCTGCGGTTCACGTAGGCGATGGCGTTCGTGGGATCCAGCTCAAGGGCCTTGTTGGCGTCGGCTATGCAACCGTCGAGATCGCTGCGCACGAACCGGGCGGCGGCGCGGTTGCTGTAGGCGCTGGCAAGCGCCGGATCGAGTTCGATCGCCTTGGTGCAATCGGCGATGGCGGCATCGATGGCGCCGAGCTGGAGCTTCGCGACGGCGCGGTTGACATAGGCCATGGCGTTTTTGGCGTTGAGCGCAATGGCCTGAGTGAAATCGGCGCTGGCGGTGTCGAGGTCGCCTTGGCTCATTTTGGCGACGCCGCGGCTGAGGTAGGCCTCGTCGTTCTTTGGATCGAGCACGAGGGCGCGATCGAAGTCGGCGAGGGCAGCTTCGAGTTCGCCGCGACTGATGCGGGCGATGCCGCGGGCGATGAAATCCACGGCGGTGGCGGGCGCTTGTTCTTCGACGGAGGGCGCAGGGGCGATGGGGATGACGATGAGCGAGCTGGCGCGATCAGATTTGAAGTGGGCGGCGGCGACGCGGTTGACGGTGTCGCGCGTGAGGCGGTCGTAGGCGCCAGTCAGCTCGCGGGCGGTGGCGAGCACGGCGGGGTCGGACTGGGCGTGGGCGAGGACGTGGTCGAGCCACCAATCGTTGGAGCGGAGATTCTCGATGGCGCCGACGCGCAGCGGCGCACCGAGCCGGGTGAACTCTTCGGCGGTAACGCCATCGCGAGCGAGTTCGTCCGCGAGTTCGATCGCGCGACGCGCGAGTTCGGGGGCGCGATCGGGCGCGAACGTGAGGGCGACGGACGCAAACTCGAAGGCGTGGTGCTGCGGGATCGCGAAGAGGCCGCCCTGCGGCGTGTAGGTGGCGCCGAGTTCCTGCCGCAGCGTGCGGTGGAGGCGATCGACGAGCACATCAGTCGCGAGAAGCATGGCATAGCGCGCAGTCGGATCGGTGGTGCCGTCCATCGGCCAGGCGAGGCGGACGGCCGCGGTGGCGTCGGCCAGGGTTTCGCGTTGGGTTTCGTGGACGGGTTGGGAGCGGAGTTGGGGACGTTCGGTATCGGGGCTCGTGAGGTCACGCTGGCGCGGGAGAGCGCCCAACGTCGCGGCGACAGCGTTGACGGTGGCGGCGGAGTCGAGATCGCCGGTGAGGGCGAGCTCGAGCGGGCCGTCGAGCCAGTGGGCGCGGAGCCAAGTGACCACCTCGGCGTAGGTGTAGTCGCCGATCGCGGTCGGGGGCGGTTCGCGAAGGCGCGGATCGCCGCCGGCCATGAGCGCGAGGATGCCCTGGCGCGCGTGGTCGCCGCCGTCTTCGAGTTGGGCGGAGCGGCAGGCGGAGGTGTCGGACAACGCCACCGAAAAGCGCGCCGGATCGAGTCTCACGTCGGAAAATTCGGCGGCGAGCAGCCGGAGCGCGAACGGCAGCTCGGTGACCGGTCCGGTGATTTCGACGAGGTAGCGGTGATCGTAGGTGGCGTGAAACGAGAGCGCGTGCAGGTGGACGAGGCGGTTGATCTCCGGGCGCGAGTGACGGCGGAGATCACTCGCCTTCAGCAGATGCGCGGCGATGTGGCCGAGGCCGGGACGTTCGCGTGGAAAATCGACGAGCCCGCGGCCGAGGCGCGCGGCGATCCGGAACCGACCGGGCTCGGTGCGGCTGGGGCGGAGGTTGAGGCGGACACCGTTGCCAAACGTGACGAGATCGAGGCCGAGGTCGGCCTCGGGGCGACGGCTGGCGACGGTGCCCGCGGTGGGGGCGCCGGGGTATTGAAACTCGAGTGGCGCGGGTGGAGGCGCGGGATCGAGCGGGCGCGCGGCGCTGTCACGCCACGCGGTCGCGAGGGCGGCGGAGCCGCCGGCGGGCGGAGCGTTGCGCAGCAGGAAAACGTGCAGGCGCTGCTCCGCGAACAGCGTGCGGAGTGCGGCTGCGGCCTCGTCGGGAGTGAGCGCGGCGGCAAACGTGTCCGTTTCGGCCGCGATCGTGGCGGGGTGCTGCCACGACTGCGCGGCCGCGACGGCGGTGGCAATGGCCGTGGCGAGCGTGTCGGGCGCTTCGCCAGCGAGGATGTCGACCGCGGCACGCGCGTGGGCGCGGCGGGCGCTCGCCTGCTCTTGAATCTCCACGGCGGTAAAGCCGTGCGTCAGGGCGCGGCGCAGCTCGCTCTCGATCACGGCGACGGCGGCCTCCCAGTCGCCGGTGGCGGCGGAAGCTTCGAGCCCC
>JBDSGI010000609.1:0-4189 GCA_039919035.1 Opitutaceae bacterium | reverse complement strand
CCGAACTCCTTTACCACGCGCGCCACGATGTCCTTGAACTCATCTACGAGCGTCCCGCCGTTCGTATCGCAGAGCGAGAGGTTGCTCGCGCCGCCGCGCAGCGCCGCCGCGAGGGTCTGCAGGGCGTAGTCTGGGTTCGCCTTGTAGCCGTCGAAAAAATGCTCCGCATCATGGATTACCTCGCGACCATGCGCGACCAGATGGCGCGCCGAATCCTCAATCATCGCGAGGTTTTCCTCGAGCGTCGTCTTGAGAATCTCGGTCACGTGGAGCGTCCACGTTTTGCCGACGATCGTCAGCACAGGCATGTCGCTGTCGAGCAACGTGCGCAACTGAGCGTCATCAGCCGGCTTCACGCCGGCGCGGCGGGTCGAGCCGAAGGCCGCCAGCCTCGCGTGCTTGAGTTTCAGTTTTTTGGCCTCGGCAAAAAAACTGATGTCCCGCGGGTTCGAGCCCGGGAAGCCGCCCTCGATGTAGTCCACGCCAAACGAGTCGAGGCGCTCCGCAATCAGGAGTTTGTCCGTGACCGAGAAGCTGATGCCTTCACCCTGCGTTCCGTCGCGCAGGGTCGTGTCGTAGATTTTCACTGCGTTGCTCATGCGAAACGATAAGCGTTGCGGCGGGGTTTGTCGCTGGCAAGGGAGCTTTTGCGGCGGTGACGCACTTTGGCGCTGGTCGTGGGGTCGCGCCTGCGCAACATCGTCGCGTCCTCTGCCCCTCTCTCCACCCCGCCGAGATCCTCCTCGATCATTCAAGCTCATCTCATGACTTCGCTACCCCTGCGCCTGTTGTGCGCCCTCACCCTGCCCTCCGGCCTGGCCTTGGCCCAAGCGGTTTCTCCGACGTCGGACAAGACTTCGACCGCGGAAAGCGCCGTGCAACTCTCGCCGTTCGAAGTCACCTCGGACAAAGACGCGGGCTTCGCCGCCGCGAGTTCGCTCGCCGGCGGTCGCCTCGCCGGCGAACTCCGCGACACGCCGGTCTCCTACTCGGTCATCACCCGCGAGTTCATCGACGCCCTCGGCATCACCGATCTCCAGAGCGCCGCCGAGTGGGCTACAAGCAGCACGCTCGATGTCGACAACGGCATGCAGAATTTTTTCTCCGCCCCCATTAACTATACGATTCGCGGTGCGCGCGCCGGCCGGCCGCAGCGGAATTTCTTCCCGCAGTTTAACAACGGCGACAGCTTCAACCTCGAACGCTACGACTTCGGTCGCGGCCCCAACTCCATTCTTTTCGGCAACGGCTCGCTCAGTGGCGTCAGCTCCGCCACCACGAAGCGCGCGCAGACCAACCGCCCGTCCCAGTCCGTGCAGCTCAGCGTCGGGTCGTGGCGAAACTATCGCGCCACCGTTGACGTGAATCAGCCGCTCGGCGCCAAATTCGCCGCCCGCACTGCCGCGGTTTGGGGTGACAGCAGCGGCTGGCGGCTGAAGGATTTCGACAAGCGCAAGGCCGTCTTTCTTACCACGACCTACCGGCCGTGGCGCGGCGGCGAGCTCCGCGTTGAGGGCGAATATGGCGTTAACTCCCGGCAGGCCGGTTTCACCACGATCGACGACCGCCTCTCCGGCTGGAACGGCCTCGCCACCTATAACACCGTCGCGGCCTTCACCACCCTGCCCTCCAACGCCAATGCGATCGGCGTCGGTCGCCGCGGCGCCAACTATTACGTCATCGATCCCGTTGCGACCAACGTCGCGATCATGAATTACCAAAACGACCCGATCACGCTGGCCGGCGGCGCCAGCACGACGACGCCGCTCGCCGGCTTTGTGCAGGGCAGTCTGCCCTCCTTCGCGAGCAACGGCGCTACTTTCCTCCACGCGGTCAACATTCCCGGCAACCGTTTCGACACCGCGATCAACAATTCATTTTTCCGTCCGCCCTCCGAAGAGTTCACCGTCTCCCCCGACGCCCCGATTCTGGCGCAACGGTTCAAGGATATTCAGCTCACGTTCAACCAGCGCCTCGGTCATTTCCACTTCGAGGTGGCGGGCGACTTCAACCGCGCGCGCGCCAAGATCAACGGCGAGCAGAACCGCAGCAGCAACGACACCTACATCGATATCAACCAGGTGCTCCCCAGCGGTGCGGCCAACCCCAACTTCAAGCAGGCCTACGGCGACGGTCAGCTCATGCGCGCCAACCGAAAATACGACTACAACAACGTGCGCGGCGCCGCCGCCTACGTCCTTGATACCCGCTGGGGCAACTTCGCCTTCAACACCCTCGGCGGCATCAATCGCGGCGAGGAGGATCAGGATTATCGCTACCTCAGCGTCGCGCAGGGCGCCGACCACCGCCTCTGGGGTTTCCTTTCGTCCCCGACTACGCAGAACGTCCGCGTGCGGCGCTATTGGAATCAATTCAGCCGCCCCATTCCCGATCCGTCAGGCGCCCCGATCGCTTATTTCGATCCCAACACTCGGACCGCCACGACCATTCAGCCGATGTGGGCCGTCGATATTTCCCGTCGCGACACGGAGCGGATCGACAGCTCGAAATTCAAATACCTGCTCGGTTCGGTGAACGCGAAGTTCTTCAAGGACCGCCTCATCGTCCTCGGCGCCGTGCGCAAGGACTCGTATTTTTTCCGCACCGTCCAGCAAATCGACAAGGGGGACTATCCGCTGAATTGGGACGGCCTCACGCGCATTATGCGCCCCAGCGCACCCGCCGACTTCGAAAGCCTCAGCTATCGCGCACGCGATGCCAGCGGCAACCCCATCGGTCCGGCCCAGGAGGCCGCCATTCGTCCCCGCCTCGCCCCGAATGGCGACCGCGATCCGCTTTACGCCAATGATCGTTTCAAGGACGACTATAACCCGTCCCCCGTCCAAGGCAGTCAGGTCACACGTTCCGTCGGTTCGGTGCTGCACCTCGCGAACTGGTTCAACCCCTCGATCAATTTCGCGGAAACTTTCAATCCTCCCGGCGGCATCGTGCGCATCGACGGCCGGCAGCTCGAACCCACGGTCTCCACCGGCACTGACTACGGGCTTCGCATGGAACTCTTCCAAAACAAACTGAACCTCAACTTCACCTATTACAAAACCAGCGAGATTAACGGCGCGATTTCCCAGGATGGCCCGAATTTCTTCACGACGCTCTATCAGGCGAATGTCGTCGGAGACCAAACCTCCGTCGGCCGCAACAGCCGCGGTGCCGGCGATCTGCCCAACCAGTATCGCGACATCCGCACCCGCTCGGGCAACGGTTTCGAGTTCGAGGTGGTTTACAACCCATCGCGCGCATTCCGTCTCACCGGCAGCCTGAGTTTCCCCAAGGTCTTCGAGTCGAATCTCTATCCCGATGTCACGGCCTACATTGATAAGAACATGCCCCTCTTCCAGCAAATCGCCCGGGACGCGGGTGTGCTGATTGACGCCAACAACGTCGCGAGCGTCGATCTCTCGATTCCTCTCAACACGCGCTCGCCTGATGTCACGGCCGCGACCAATGCGTTCAATAACATCGTCGCCTTCCGTCAAAACGTCGTCTCCGGCAAGCGGCGTAGCCAGGACCAACCGCTCTTAAATCTTTTTGCCGACTACACGATTCAGAGCGGCAAACTCAAGGGTCTCCGAGGCGGCCTCGGCGTTCGCTGGCGCGACCGGCAGATCATCGGTTCACGCGGCGCCGACACCATCGTCGACCCGGCGAATCCCAACCGCGCCATCGACGACCCCAAGGTCGATGCCTACACCCCCGTCTACACGCCCAACGACTATTACATCGTGACCGGCACGCTGAATTACACGTGGCGATTCAAAAACCGCCGCGACATTCAGGCCAATCTCGTCATCAACAACCTCCTCAACGACCGCGGCCCACAGTATTCGTCCATCGCGCAAACCGCCTCCGCGCTGCGCCCGAAAGGCGGCGACTACACGAGCCCGGCGCGCGAAACCGTCCCGCTGACCTTCGCCCTCAAGCAACCCATCAGCTACAATTTTCAGCTCACGCTGAAAATGTAAGTAGGGCGGGTCTGTGACCCGCCCTCGGTTCGAGCACTCAACACGCGAAAGGGCGGGTCACAGACCCGCCCTACTTTCCATGCTCCGCCTCCTCACGCTCCTCCTTCTCGCCGTCCCCGCCCTCGCCGAGCCCATCACGCTCCGCGTTATGTCCTATAACATCCACCACGGCGAGGGCCTCGACGGGAAACTTGACGTCGAACGCA
>JBDSGI010000608.1:0-8910 GCA_039919035.1 Opitutaceae bacterium | reverse complement strand
ACACCACTCAGAACAAGGGTTTCACCCTCGTCGAAATCATGATCGTGGTTGTCATCATCGGCCTCTTGGCCGCGATGGCGATCCCCGCCTTCCAAAAGGTCCGCGTCGCTTCGCAGGACAAGGCCGTCCTCAACAACGCCCGCCAGATGTCGGCCGCCGCCGACCAATATTATTTGGAGAATGGCGCGAGCTATGCCAACTCCACCAGTCTCATCGGCGCGACGAACTACGTGAAGGCGCTCAACACCGTGGCGAGCGAGGCCTATCCGACCAACTACACCCAAGGCGTCACGATTACCATCACTGGTGTCGCCAGCGCTCGGACCATCACCTACGCTCCCTAATTTGCCGTAGCCGTATTTCAAAGGCCGCCCGACCAATCTCGGGCGGCCTTTTTTTCGCCAAGGTGCCGCAAGGCGTGGAAGTCGGTGGAGACGCCGAAAATCTGCGGTTTCGCAGTGCGGCTCCCGCCTCCGGTGAAAATACGCAAATTCCGCATTAGAATCTGAATCATTTCGAACCGTTTGAAACCTCATGACTGCTCCTCGTCGCGCCAGCCCCGCTTTCACTTTGGTTGAGATTATGGTCGTCGTGGTGATGATCGGTTTGTTGGCGGCGCTCGCCCTGCCGGCGTTCGCGCGGATTCGGGTGGCGTCGCAGGACAAGGCTGTGCTCAACAATGCCCGCCAGCTGGCATACGCGGCCGATTCCTACTATCTGGAGACGGGGGCGAATTATGCTTCGTCGTCTGCATTAGTGGGGGGGACACTCTACGTGAAGTCCCTAAGTGTAGTTGCAAACGAAACTTATCCCTCCGTTTTCACCCAAGGCGTTACTGTCACGGTAACGGGGGTCGGTGGCGCGCGCACGATCACCTATTCGCCTTGATTGAAATCAGTGGCACTTCGCAAACGGGATCGTGGGGCCATAGTAATATTTCGGGTTGGCGTTTCGGAGCTGGTCTGAAATCGATTTCGCTGTTCGCCCGAGGCTTTCGGGTGCCCGCATGACCCATCCGCTGCTTGCCGCTTTAGTCTCCGATCGCCGCTGCTGGCTATTTGCCGTAATTGCGGGGTTGGCCGGTGTGCTTGGATTCGTGGCGGTGCCGGATCAACTCGCGATCAAGTTGGTCTCGAAGGTCGGATTTTGGTTTGTGCTGGCGGCTTTCGTGATCTGGGTGCGGGCGCTTTGGTTGACGCTCTCCGCCGATTTGAAGGCGTGGTCGTGGCGCAAGGCCGATTGGGCCTCGATCGCCGTCGTCACAGTGGGCGGGGTGGTGCTGCTCGCCCACGAGTCGTTCGGTTTCAAAATCGTGATGGATGAAATCATGCTTCTCGGCACGTCGATGAGCATGCACCTCGACAAGACGGCGCTCACGCCACTGCGAGGAAACGACATCCAAGGCGCATTTGTTGTCATCGAGGGCATTGTCGACAAACGGCCGCTGTTTTTCCCTTTCCTCCTTTCGCTGCTGCATGATGTGACAGGCTACCGCCCGGCCAACGCCTTTGCGCTCAACGCCGGACTCACGTTCTTTTTTCTCGGGCTGGTCTGCATGATCGGCCGGCGGCTGGCCGGCCGCGTTGCCGGCTGGCTCGGCGTCGTGCTTTTCGCCGGCCTGCCGCTGCTGGCGCACAACAGCACCGGGGGCGGCTTCGAGTTACTGAATCTCACGATGATCGCGGCCACGCTGCTGCTCGGCATGCGCTGGCTGGAAAAACGCGACGATCATTCCCTGGCGGCGTTTTGCTTTTCCGGCCTGCTGCTCGCGCAGGTGCGCTACGAATCGGTGATATACCTGCTGCCGGTTGCCCTGCTCGTGCTCTGGGGCTGGAAGCGCGAAGGTCGCGTCCTCCTGCCTTGGCCGGTGCTCGTGGCGCCGCTCCTCATGGTGCACTATCCGCTGCAACACCGGATCTTTGACGTGCGGGCGAGCGCGTGGGAGATGGCGAGCAAGCCGGGCTACTCGAAGCCGTTTTCGTTTTCCTATGTGCGGGAGAATCTGGAGCACGCGATTGGGTTTTTCTTTGCGGATGCGAAAAACCAGCCGAACTCGCTCGTGCTCTCCGCGCTCGGTTTGATCGCGGTGGTCTTCGTCACGGTAATCGTCGCCCGCCGCATGCGGCTTTTGTCGGCCCAATCCCCCGCGATGCTCGCGACGATGGCGTTCGGGCTCGGGCTGGCGCTGCAATTTCTCCTGCTGATGTGCTACTTCTGGGGCAAGTTCGACGACCCCGTGATTCGGCGACTCAGCCTGCCGACGCATCTCGCGCTGGTGATCGCGATTCTAATGGTCGTGGCGGAGCTCAAGCGACCGGCGGTCATTCGGGTGCTGCTCGGGATCGCGGTTGTCGGTTTGCTCACGCGCAGCGTGCCCTCGATGGCCGCGCACGCCTATAGCCAAGAATACCTCGCGGGCCGCGAAACCGCCTGGCGGCGCGCCTTCATGGCCGCGCAACCCCGCCCGGACTACCTCATGATCGACAACGATTCGACGCTCTGGGTCACGCACTGCGTCTCGGCCACGCCGACGACGGTGGCGGTGCAGCGCCAAGCCGACCTCGCGTTTTTCCTGCGCAACCGGATGTTTTCCGCCATCTACGTTTTCCAGCGACTGCGACTCGATCTGGGCAACGAAGGGAAACAAGCCCTGCGCGAGGGCGACGATCTGGGGCCGGCGTTTGTGCTTGAGACCGTGCGGGAGGAGCGGATGCATCCCGAGTATGTTTCCCGGATCAGCCGAGTGACGGAAATTAGAGAAGGTGAGGTGTCGCTTTCGGCTCCGCCGGTCCAGCCCCCCGAACCACTCAAGGATCGCGCCGAGATCGAGCAGGCGCGGCAGCTCTTCCTCGAGAATTTCATGAAGAAGCTGCCCTGACCACGGCGGCGCGTGACGATGCAACGGCTCCGGCAACTCCTCGGTGAACGTGCGGTGTGGGTCCGGCTTGCCGCGCTGGCGCTGGCCGCGATCGCAGCCGTGGCGCTGGGGTTCAGGCTCTTTTCGCCGGCGCAGATCGAGACGTTGATCGTGCAGGGTGGTTATCCGTTCATGCTGGCGCTGTTTGCGGGCCTGCTGTTTTTCGCCGCCCGGGTGGCCGCGCCGCGCCGGACGGAGTGGCGGGCGGTCTTGCGGCGACCCGGTTGGGGCGTGGCGGTGGTTGTCGCCGGAACAATCTTTGCGGTCTGGAGCGACACCTTTGCGCACAAGGTCCTTTTCGACGAATACGTCCTTCAGGGCACGGCGTGGCACATGCATGCCACCAAGGAAATTGGCGCGCCCATCCGCGCCTACGATTTCGCGGGCACGTGGCTGGCAATCGACACCTTCCTCGACAAACGGCCTTACTTTTTCGCGTTTCTGGTCTCGCTGTTGCACGACCTAACGGGCTTCCGGGTCGAAAACGTCTACGTCGTCAACGTGGCGCTCACCGGCCTCACGCTCGGAATCGTCTTCTGGCTGGTGCGCCGGCTCACGGCGCGCACCGGGCCGGCCTGCCTGGCGGTGGCGCTGCTGGCGACGCTCCCGCTCTTCGGCCAGAACGCGACCGGCGCGGGCATGGAGATGCATAACCTCGCCATGATCGGCGTGGCCATGGTGTGCGCGACGCTATTTCTGGAGCGGCCCGCCGACGCCGATCGGCTCTCGCTCTTGGTGCTCGCGGCCGCGTTGCTGGCGCAGTGCCGCTACGAGTCGGCGGCGTTCGTCGCGCCGGTGGCGGCGATAGTCGCGATCGGTTGGTGGCGCGCCGGGCGCATCGTGCTGCCGTGGGTGGCATGCCTGGCCCCGCTGCTGCTCGTGCCCTACGCGTGGCTCGACCGGTTTGTGCAGTCGAAGCCAATCCTGTGGCAACTGCGCGAGGGCGACACGAGCCGCTTCGCCCTGCGTTACCTCGAGGGAAATCTCGCCGGCGCGCGCCGCTTCTTCTTCGGCGCCTCGGCCGCTCAGCCGAATTCGCTCTGGCTCACGCTGGTGGGTTTGGCGGCACTCGGCGCGGCCGTTTTCGCTGGGGTGCGTTGGCTGCGGCAACCCCGGGATGCTCGCGCCCAGTGGGCGCCAGTGCAGATGGCGGTGGCGTGGTTCGGGATCTTCATCGCGGCCAATTTGGGTCTGCTCATGTTTTACTATTGGAGCCGGCTCGACGAACCCATCGCTTCGCGTTTTGCCCTGCCGATTTATTTTGCCCTCGCGGTGCTCGCCGGTTGGGCGGTGCACGCGCTGGATCGGGGCTGGCCGGCGACGCGCCTGGCGGCGGCGGGGCTCGCGGTGTGGCTGCTCTGCTTCGCGTCGGGCACCTACGCGCATCGTTTCTATACCGCGCACAACCAGGTCATGCTTGAGCTCGAATGGGAACTCGCGCAGGTGACGGCGCGGCCGGGGCCGTTGCTGGTCATCACGAGCAAGGCGACGCTGCCCTTTTTGTTGCAACGCATCCCGGCCGTGAACACGGCCCTCGCGCGCGGCCGCGGCGCCGAGATCGCCTGGCATCGCAATCTGGGCACGTTTCGCGAGGTGCTGGTGACCCGGGTGCTGCGACCGACCACGGCCGAGGGCGATCCGATGGTGGATCCCGAGGATGTGCTGCCGGACAGTTTTCAACTGGAGCCGCTCGCGAAGAAGCGCTTCGGCGGCCGGTGGATTGAGATTTGCCGGCTGACGGCGATTAACGCGGAGCCGGCACCGACTCAGTAACGCGCGGGTCCGTGACGATGCGTTCGAGCAATTGCCGCCAAGCGTCGAGCGAGGGGCCGGTCGCGCCGGCGATCTCGGTGGCGTTGAGTCGGTAGATCCGAATCGAATGGCCGATCACGGCGTCGGCGGGACGCACGCGGAGATAGTGGCAGAGGCGCGCGAAACGCAGTTGCTCGTAGCGTTTCCACGCGAGGCTCCAGTTTTCGGCGGGCGCGGCGCGCAGCAACTCGGCGCGCCGGGCCGGGTCGTTTTGATAGGCGAGGAGTTCGGGCTCGCTGGCGCGGAGTTGCTGAAACTCTTTTTCCCGTTCGAGCGACCACGGTCCGCGCACGGAACTGTATACGTGCTGAAGCATCGTCGCGCTGATCGCATAGACGCCGGGTTTTAGTGCGTGCCACGGCCGGGGCGGGCCCACGTCCGGCAGGGTGGGCAGCGCCGTCGTGCGAATCCCCTCGTAGGCCGGATCCCCGGTGCCGAAATAGGATAGGAACACGCGCTCGCCGCGAGCGTTGGCATCGAGCCACCGCCGCAGGCCGGGCAGATCCTGGCCCCAGTCGAGCGAGCTGTCGACGAGGTGGAGCCAGCCGTTGCGCGAGCCGCCGACGATTTCGTTGAAGTAGGCGAGATAGTGCGGCCGGGCCTTGAACGATTCGTTCACGTGCCAGCCCAGCGCGCCCAAAATGCACAGCGCCGTGAGCGGGCCGCGACCATCGATGCGCCGCCCGAGCCAGCCGGCGGCGATGAACAATACCGGATAAGTCGGCAAAATGTGACGATGCCCGATGTTCAGGTGGCTCAGCAGCGACGTGGCCCAATACCCGGCAAACAGCACGAGCAACGGCGTCAACGGCCGCAGGTGCGTGAGCGCGGCCGCCAGCCCGTGTTTCGCCCGGAGGCGCGCGAGGGCCAGCGATCCTGCAATGGCGGTGCCGCCCACGAGTAGGAGCATGGGCACGGTTGACTTGATCGCGAAGGCGTAGGGGAAGAACGTCACCCAGCCAGTCACGCCGTATTCCCCGCCCATGAACGCGCCGCGCGCCTTGGAAAACTGGAGGACGAACGTAAGCCCGTAGAGCCACGCCTCCGGCAGCAGATGGTGATCGCGCAGCCACACGATGACGCTGCCCGACGTGCCCATGCCAGGAAGAATCCACTCCCAGCCGTGATTGAAACTCGAACCCGCCGGCATGCCCGGGGCAAACGCGCCGAAACGAAAGCCATAAAACGTCCAGATGATGAGCCATGTCACGACCGCATGCACGACGGTCGATCGCGCGAGGCGCCGCAGCGTCGGACCCCAGCTTGTGCGGCGCGCTTCGCCCACGGCCCACACCACGCTAATCAGGGCGAGCATCGGCGGCAGGAGGCCGCAGGAAAATTTTGCCACAAACGCGAGCCCCAGCGTGACGGCGCTGATCGTGGCCCACAGGATTCCGGGTCGCTCAAGGTGCCGCCACCACGACCCCACGGATGCGACGAAGAAAAACGTCATCACCAGGTCCGACGTCGCCAGCGCGCCGTGCGCGAGAAACGTGGGTGAAAATACCAGCAGCGCGAGCGACAGGAATCCCCCGCGCCAGCCGAACAGCGCCCGCGACCAGAAGAACACCAGCAGCCCCGTCGCCGCACTCACGAGCGCAATTATGCCGCGACCGAGCCACAGCCACTGATCGGCAAGGAGGGCCTGGCGGTAGAAAAATTCGTGGCCGTAGTTCCAGACATCGGCCGTGCGCCATGACTCCCGCGTGACGGGCGGCTGCGGCACCCCCGCAAGCGTCATCGGGAGCGCGGCGAGGCGCTGGGGCAGGTTGCCGTTCTCCGGCTGCAGCCGGTAGTCGCCGCGGGTATTGTAGGCCTGGCCCGCGACGAGGTGCGCGATCTCGTCCGATGTCATGCTTTTTTCCGCCGTCGCCGTCACCGCGAGCACCGCGTGGAGCAGCGCGAGCAACCCGGCGAGAGTCGTAAGGAATCCGTGAGAGGGCGGGACGGAGGTGCGCGGCACGTTTTTCAACTTGGACAGGTTCGGGGTGCGAAACAATGTCTTCTCCACGCCGAATGGACGCCGCCGAATACGCCAACCTCGCCGCCCTTGAGGGCGAACACTGGTATTATTCCGGCAAGCGCCGATTCGTGCGCGATTGGATTCGGCGGGTGCGGGCCCCTGCGCCGGGCGATTTGTTGCTCGATTGCGGCGCGGGCACGGGTCTTTTCGCGGAAGAAATGGCGCGCGACTGTCGCGTCATGGTGCTGGACGATCACGAGGAGGCGTTGCGGATTCTGCGGACGCGGTTCAAGCCGGAACAAATTCTCAGCCTCGCGGGCGACCGCGTGCCGCTGCCCGATTCGTCCCTCGAATATGTGACCGCGCTGGACGTCTTGGAGCATGTGCCGGGCGATCGGGCGGTCGTGAAGGGTTTTCACCGGCTGCTGAAACCGGGCGGCCTCGCGGTCGTGACCGTGCCCGCGAGCATGGCGCTCTGGAGCGACTGGGATGTCGCGCTGCACCATTTCCGCCGCTACCACCGGGCGCAGCTGCGGGCGCTTTTTCCGGGAGACGACTGGGAAATCATCCACGCCAACTACACCAACGTCCTCGTCTATCCCTTGGTGTGGGCGGCGCGGAAATGGCGCGCGTGGCGTGAGGCCGGGAAAAAATCCGCAGGATCCGGCGGCGCGCGCAGCGAAGATCAGATCCCGATCGCGCCCCTCAACGCTTTTTTGCGGGCGCAGTTTGTGTGGCTGGCGAAGTGCCGCGTGCCGTTTCCCTTTGGCGTGAGCCTCGTGCTTGTCGCGCGCCGGCGGTAGCCGGCGTCAGGGCGCGAGTCGGGCGAGACCGACCTCCCGGCCGCTGGGGTCGCGAAGCACGATCGTCGCGCCACCCACGATGGGCGGAAGCTGTTCGCGCCGGAAATACACCGCGAGAATCGCCGGGCCTCCCGGCTGGACCGGCCACGCGGCGGCGCGCGGGGCGGCGGTGGGCTCGCCGTGAAGATTGGTCGGTGCGAATTCGACGCGCGCGTTGCCCGCGTGGAGCACGATGGGCTCGCGCCCGCTGATTTCGAGGCGCGCGATCGACGCGGCGGGAGGCGTGAGCAGCGCGAGGCGCAGCAGCGAACTCTCTGCGCCGGTCGGCGCCGCGGCGTCGGACAGCGTGAGCAACTGCGCGACGAGGAACGGCTCGATGTTCCGGCCGCGGCGCACGCGAAACTCGGTGTCTTCAAAGGAGAACGCGGCCTCGTAGTTCTGGGTGAGGTAGTCGAAGAGCGGCCCCTTCGGCGCGAGGTTCCATTTCTCGAGATACTTCAAATGCCACGCATGCCAGATCACGCCGGCTCGCGGGTGGGCCTCCAATTCGGCGATGATTGCCTGCTGGCGGGTCGCGTCGAGGAGCGAGAACCAATGCGTGACGTTGGCGTGGGTCGGCGTCGGGACGCCGGACCAGAGATTATAGCTGAACGTGCCGGGCAGGGAGAAAAGCACGTCGGCGTGCGCGGTGGCGTTGTGGGCCAGCACCCGGCAGACGGCGGCTAAATTGTCGGGCAGCCGAATCGCTTCGGCGCCCGGCAAATCAAGCCACTGGCCGTGGCGGTAGCGCTCGGCCTCGCGGCCAAATTCGAGGCAGATTTTTGTGAGAAAGGCGGCGAGAGCCAGCCGGGTCGCCAGCCGGGCGGGGCGGGACTTCAGCCAAGGCTTCGGGTAGCGTTGCGCCAGCCAGCGGGCCGCGTCCCACGCGCCGATTGCCGCTAGCGGCAAGTTCAGCGCCGTGCCCCAGCCGAGCTGGCTGCCGGTGACGGGAAACGGATGCAAGCTCTGGCCGAGCAGCACGAGGCCGACCCACGTGCGGGCCTGCGCGCGATGCGGCGCTTCCCCCGCAAGCGGCCAGACGAACAGCCACAGGCAGGGCAGCGCGAGCCCCAGTGCGTAGTAACTGGGATCGATGTAGGGATAGCGCGTCAGCAGCACGGCGAGCGCGATCGCAGCGGCGAGGCGCAACGCAGCCACCACGGCGTCCACTCCCGCGACGTTGCGACGCCGCAGCCACCACGCCACCCCGCCGGCCCCACCGAGTCCGGCCGCGATCGCGCGGATCCCCGGCGGCCAGTCGAAACGCAGGCTGAAACTCGCGGGATGGCGTAGCGGCCCGAGCACCAGACCTTCCAGCAAATCCTGCGGACCGGTGCCGCGCAGCAGCACCACGGCCAGCACCACGAACGCGACCG
>JBDSGI010000607.1:0-2966 GCA_039919035.1 Opitutaceae bacterium | reverse complement strand
GCGGCGCCAAAACCGTCACCGTGGGTCAAGGTGATCGCAGCCATGTTTCCCTCACGGTCGACGGCGCTGAGGTGGATCGTGCCGGACTGCGGCCGTGATCGCGCGGAGTGCGAAATAATTTTGCCGTCGGTCACGGCCTGCCGGATTCGCTCGGCGCAGTCGCGGGCATAGTCGGTCGAGAGCAGTTTCTCCTGCGGCGCGGGCGTGAAATCTGGGTCGCCAAGGAGCGCGAGGCGATCGGCCCAGGCAATGCGCAGCGCCTCGAGGTAGGTGTGCGTGCGTGACACGCCCGCAGGGAGGCCGCCAAACTCAAGCGCACGCAGGGTGGCGAGCGTTTGCAGCATCGTGATGCCGCCCGCAGTCAGCGGTGGAGTGCAGACGTCGAGCCCGTCCCACGTGAGGCGCAGCGGTGCTACTTCCCGAGCGCGATGGGCCGAGAGATCCTGGGCGGTGACGAGGCCACCGTGCTTGGTGAAATCGTCGGCGATGCATTGGGCGATGTCGCCGCGATAGAACGAATCGACCGAGTTGCGCTGCGCGAGCGTGGTGAGCATCGCGGCGAGTTCAGGGTTGCGGAAGGTGTCGCCCGCCGCGAGCGGCGCGCCGTTTTTCAGGTAAAGATTCTTTCCGCCCGGATGAGTGGCAAAGATCGGCGCGAGGTTTCTCATCGTGGTCGCCACGGCGGCTGTGAGCTTGATGCCGTCGCGGGCGAGCTTGATCGCCGGTTGCAGGCATTCGCCCATCGTGCGCGTGCCGTGGCGGTCGAGTGCGAGTTGGAGGCCGGCGAGAATTCCGGGCACGCCCGCGGCGAGCCAGCCGTGATGGTTCGTCTTACCGAGCACGGCGCCTTTTTCGTCGAGGGAAAACATGTCGCCTCTAGCCGCGGCGGGCGCCGTGGAGTTGGCGTCGATCGCGACGACTTTCTTTCCGTCGGCAGACGCGATCATGATTGCGGCGCCATAGCCGCCGGGACCGGTCATGGCCGGGGCGGCGATGCCAGCGGCGAGCGCCGCGGCGACGATGGCGTCGACCGCGTTTCCGCCGGAGGCCAGCACCTCGGCGCCGATTGCATCGGCGGTGGGTTCGCCGCGGACGACGCCGTGCGGAAATGCCGCCGCCGGGGCCGCGCGGAGGAGACGCGGAAACGCCAGCGCGGAAGCAACCGCGCCGGCCGTGAGGCGGATCGCGTGGCGGCGGGTGATAACGTTTTGGCGGCGGGCGGGCATCGGGAACAGGCGCTAGAACGTCCCCTTCACGCCGAAAATCCACAGCGCACCGTAGCGATCGCGCTGCCGGAATTTCGCGACGTCGGGGGTGTTCGGGCCTTCGCGTGAGAAATCCTCAGGGGTGTCGCGGAGGTTCCGGATGTTGCCGAAGAGGGAGATTCTCTTGGTGAGATTATAGTCAGCGATCACGTCGATGAAGAGCCGCTTCGAACCCCATGCGTAGGTGCCCGGCTCGATGCTGTTCGTGGCCGTGGAGGCGATGGCGGCGCGGCGGTGGCGGCTCTTGTAGTTCCAGTTCAGCTTCAAACTGAATTTGGGCCGATTGATGCTTATGCCCCACGTCGCAGTCTTCGGAATGAAGTTCGCGAAATTATCCGCTTCCTCGCCGGTGATGCGTTGCGCGGCGCCGTTCGCGAAAACTTGCACGCCGCGCGCCCAATGGGGAAGAAACGTGAGCGCTTGCTTGTAGCTCACATCGTAGCCCTCGGAGCGCACCATGCTCGTGACGTTGTATTGTGTGGCGACGTCGAATCGGCCCCATTGCGCCGGATCCAAATCGTAGAGCGAGAGAAACTCCGGAGTCGCGGCGAAGACCGTGCTGCCGAAGAAATTCTCGAAATCGCGTCGGAACGCGCCGATCGAAATCAGGCCGACGCGCTCGAAATAATACTCCAGCGAAACCTTCGCCGTCTTGGCAGTCCACGGTTTGATGGCGATCCCGCTGGCGATAGTGATCCGGTTGTTCGGGCTCGGCGGGTTCGCTTCGTCGGGCAACAGGACGCCGCCGGCGTATTGGTTATAGTTTGGCCGGCCAATGGAGGAGTAGTAGGCGGCGCGCGCCACGAGGTTTTCGCGGAGGTTGTAGCTGGAGTTGATGCTCGGGAACCAGCGCAGGTATTCCTTTTCGGCCAGCGCGCCGCGGTCGACCATTGTGAGACGCGCGACGCCGAGCGTGTCGGTGGCCGGAACGATGAAGCTGCCGGGTATCACGGTGCCATCGGGCCGCCGTTGCTGATTGCGCGAGCGATCGTTTAGCGGGCCTTCGCCTTTGACGTTGGTCTGCTCGGCCCGCACGCCGCCGGTGAACCGTAGCCGGCGCTGGAGAAAGGCGACGTCACCACGCAGATACCCCGATGAAATGATTTCCTTGGCAAATTTCGAAGCGTTGATCGCCGAGGTGTAGATCGTGGTGTCGTTTTTCGTGAACGACTGCGGATTGGCGCGGTAGAAATCCCACAACTGCCCGCCACCGACGCGCTGCGTCTGGGGGAAACCGAAAACCCCGTCGCGCGAAGAGTAGACAGGGTCGAGGAACTGCGCGGCGTTCTCGTCGCCGGAAGCGGCGCGCGCGTCGGCGCCGACGAACGTCAGGGCGGTGTTGCCGCCGCGCGTGTCGCGTTGCGACTGGCGCACGTCCAAGCCGGTTTTGACGGTGATGGGCAACACCCACGCGAATTCGCGTTTCACGTTGGCGTAGGCGCTGCGCTGGATATCGACGGTGCGCGTGGAAAGGCCCGAACCAGGTCCCGCGCCCAGCACGGTGTCCGCCCCATAGCGATGGCCGCCAGCACTGGTGATGTTGTAGGTCGACAGCCGATAGGGATCGACTGGGGCGCCGGTCACGCCGTCCGTCACCGTGATGGTGCGGGGACGCAGATAAAAAATGTCGTCGAACGACACGCTGACGTTCGTGCGCGTGGCGGTGACGGAATTGAAGAAGCCCTTGCCCTGATCGCGGAC
>JBDSGI010000606.1:0-3188 GCA_039919035.1 Opitutaceae bacterium | reverse complement strand
CGGCGACCGCTTGGAATCGCTACGCGTGGCGGAGACGTTCGACGCCGCCGGCGTCGCCCTCGCGGAAGCGCCGATCGACGTGCTCTTGCTCGATCTGAATCTCGCCGGGCGCGACGGCATGTCGTTGCTGGAATCAAACGTCGCGGGTTCGTTTCACACGATCATCGTCTCGGCCAACACCGAGCACGCGCTCCGCGCCTTTGAGCACGGCGTGATCGACTTCGTGGCGAAACCTTTCACGGAGGAGCGGCTCGCGGAGGCGTTGCGCCGAGTGATTGATCCCACCGGGCGCGCACCGCATGCCGCCCGTTTCCTCACGGTGCGCAAACAAGGCCGCATCGAACTCGTGCCGATCGACGACGTGCTCTATGTGCAGGGCGCGGATGATTATTCCGAACTCATCCTCGTCAACGGCCGGCGTGAACTCCACCACAAGACCTTGGAGCAACTGCAGAAAGTGCTTCCGCCCGTCTTCGCGCGAATCCACCGCAGCTATCTCGTGCGGCTGAGCGCGGTGAAGGCGCTGCATGCCCACGAAGGCAGCCGCTACGAAGCGGAACTGAGAAACGGCGCACGCCTACCGGTCGGGCGAACGCGCTACAAAGAACTGCGGGAGACGCTGGGGTAGGGACACCGGTATGTGGTGGAATCTGCGGTGGGTCTGTAACAGACGCGGCGCAAAAAATTACGCGAAAAGGGCGAGCCGTTTGTCTTCTGAGAAAACGCCGGCTCAGGTGGGCTGGCAGTTCGTCCCGCGATGGCGTTCGCCGGGCACTGCACGTTCGATGGATTATTTCCCGCCCGGCCTTCCGCGACCACGCCTCGCGTTTGCGCGACCAGCGCGGAAGGGAGCGTCGCTGGCCCGGCGGTTTCGTCGCGGGCGCGGGTTGCCCCATCGTCCCGGCGTTGTCGGCGCGGTTTCCACCCGCCCGTCAATTCGCCGACCAGTCACGGCGCAACGCGTCCGCGCTGACCCCCATCGCCGTGAGGAGCAGGCCCACCCTCGCCTGATCAGCGGGCGTGGGCGGTGTCGGCGGGAGGATCTGCGCGAAACGCCCGCTGAAACTTGTGGCCTCTGGTCCCTCGAATTCCCCAAAACCGAAAAAACCGCCGGCCCCCGTGCGGATGATCGGGAGAATCTTCTGCCGGCAGCCCGTGCGCGATTCGCCGGTGAGCATTACGACTTCCTTGCGGTGGAGCGATTGCGAGGGCGGCACGGTGAGATCGAGCGTGCCGTCGGGCGACGCCACTTTCATCCACGCTTCGAGGATCATCACCGCCGCCGTGGCGGCGTGCGCGATGCAGATGAGCCGGGCGACCTGGGCGAAATTATCCTTGGCGCGTTCGTCCTTCAGCGACGACGGCACGAAAAACAACGGCCCGCCCGGCCCGACGGCGAGGAGCGTCGGATGCACCTTCCCCTGCGCGCGCATGGAAAACAGCGCGAAGTCCTCCGCCCGCGCGAGCAGGTCGTCCAGCGATTGCGGGAACTGTGGTTGAGCCATCGTGATTCAGCGGACCCGGCCAGCCCGGAGGTAAAAGTCAGGCGCGATCACGCAGGTAGCGCCTGATAGCCGCGTGGTCGCCCAGCGTCTTGAGGACGAGCAAATCGCCGTCGCGCTCGAAGAGCACCCGGATTTGCAGGCCGATCCGGGCCTCGTAGATGCCGCGGCGCAACTGGCGGAGACCCAGGCCGGCGTGGGCATGAGGCCGCCCGAAAGCCGCCGACAATCGGCGGAGGACGGCCAGCACATCCGCCTGTTCGTCAGGCGTGAGCCCGGCCAGCGCGAGGCTGACGTTTTTTTCGGCTGCGACGCGAAGCATGGGGCAGAGTGGCGGCGAGTTGGTCGAGAGAGAGGAGGGAGCCGGCGGCCTTGGCGCGCTGGGTTTCGGCTTTGAGCGCGGCGACCGCCCGATCCGCCTCGGCCCGGGTGAGACCGTATTCGGTTTCGAGGTAGTCGGCGGCTTGGATGGGCACGGGACGGAGCGCCACGATCTGCGCGCCCACGACGACGCCGATTTCCTCGCCGCGCACCGCGCGGGCGAGCCAGTGGCCCAATTGGGCGCGGGCAGCGGTAACCGTGAGAGTCTGCATGTCTTTTAAAAGACTTTAATCGGACATGGCGTCAAGCAGGCATCTCCACGTGATGACCCCACGGGATGGCTCCCGCCATTTCTCGCACAGCTTGTGCGAGAAAGTTCGGCGCGTTCAGGGCGGTGAACAGCCGCCTCATCCGCCAAAGATTTGAAATTGAAAATCCGCGGATGTCCGGAAACGCCGCCCGCAGATCGGCCGCCAACCGCTCGACGACCGCCTCGCCCCAGCCCGCGCGCTGGCCTATCCGGAACAGATTGTAGGTTATTTCGGTAGCCTCTCAACCGAGCGGATGTGCCGTGATCAGCCGCGGGCGCGCATCGTCGGAGCGAATTTCCCACACCGTGCGGATGCACGGATTGCTCTGGTCGGGCGTAGGCAGGTGGCAATCCAGCGCGTAGACCACGCCAAAGGGCGTGCGCTTGGTCTGGCTCACCGAGTTGTGTTTCGCGTGGTGCCGGAGGGCATCGGCCAACCCCTCCCATTCTTCCAAGCGAAACCTGCGCCCCAGGAAAAACTTCGCCTTGGAGCCGCCTTTGGGATGCCCGAGGTTCAGCAGGTAGGCCGTTAACTTCTGCTCCTCAATCCGCGCGGTCGCCGCGTTGGGTAAGGTCGGGACACTCATGGCGCCGGCTTCACTTGCTGGGCGAGCAGGGTAGCCACCACCGGATTGCCGGACACGGGCTCCAGCTCGACCGCATAGCCTTGGCCTCCATGGTAAACACTGATGATCGTGCCCACCGTGCCCGCGGGGAACCGCACCCCGTCTTCCACAAGATCCGTCAATAGCGCGACGCAATCGTGCTCGGCGAGAGGTTGGCAGATGGAGCAGTGGTAGTGAGAGTCTAGGTCGGCGTGCAGCGCGAGAATAGCGGCGATGCGGCGGACGTGGTGGGTGAACTGCTGGGCCTCGTCGCTGGTGAGCGGTCGGCCGAGTAATTCGGTTTCGCGGTAGCTGAGCCACTTCTTGAGCACCTGGTAGCCGCCGAGGGTGTAGGCCCACACTGGCTCGGGCACGTCTTTCCAGCGGGTGGTGGCGTTGAGGTGGATGTCGAGGAAACGTTCGCCGCGTGTGCCGCTGCGCACCATGCCG
>JBDSGI010000605.1:0-3305 GCA_039919035.1 Opitutaceae bacterium | reverse complement strand
TGGGCATGCATATCATCCGCCGGTGGCGGTCCGGGCACGAGGCGGAACACGGCGCATGGTTTGCCCCCACGATCGGGGTCCTCGCGGGCTTCACCACGCTGGTGGCCAACGCCGCCGGTCCGCTCATGGCGGTTTACATGCTCGCGATGCGGCTGCCGAAAATGGATTTCGTCGGAACCGGCGCGGTGTTTTTTCTGATCCTGAATTTCTTCAAGGTGCCCTTCATGGTTCATCTCGGTCTGATTAACACGGAGAGTTTCGCGATCAATCTGTGGCTCGCGCCGCTGGTTTTGGGCGGCGCGTGGCTGGGACGCAAACTGGTCCTGAAAATCAACCAGCCGGCGTTTGAAAACATCGCGCTCGCGCTGAGCGTAGTGGCGGGATTGAACCTGCTCATTCAGGCATGGCACGGGTAAACATCCCCGGAGCAAGCTCCGGGGCATTTGATCAAGACAGCCCTAAATCCAACTGCCCCTTATGCAGGGTTCGATACTCACTCTTTCCGCCCTGCCCTTGCACATAGGCCGCGATCACTTTTTCGCTCCCGTGCTGGCCCACCGTGTTCGCGAAGTAGCCTTCGCCCCAAAAGGCGCCGCCCCACAATTTTTCCTTCACCTCCGGGGCTTTGGCGAACACCTCACGCGCAATCCGATCTCCAGAAATCTTAGCTCCCACCGCTTCTCGATCTCCAAACACGCCAGTCTGAGCACTTCGTCCACATGCGCACTCATCACCACCCGCCGATACTTCGCCGCGCACACCACGTGATACATCAGCACCGAAACGTTGTGCGGCTTGTGGATATACCGGCTCTCCATCCCTCATCCTCGTCTCCCACCAAGCCGGAGCAAGCTCCGGGGTATCGGACCCACTGCGAATGAAAAGAACTGAATCGTCCCTTTCCGCCTCCGCCGCTCTTTTGGCGCTAGGCTTCACGCTATTCTGCGCGGCATCCGCGAGCGCCGCCGCCGCTGCTCAGCCTCGTGGAGACGGCGACACCGGCGCGCCCGCGACCACACAGCCGGTCCGCAAGAGAAATGGCACGGAGAAGCAGGCGGAAAACGTGCAGCGCTACATGGCGCGGATTTTCGACCCCAAAAAATACGAACACGCCTGCAACGCCACCAACCCCGCGGAGTTCAAGGCCTGGCAGACGAGTGCGCGCGCCGCTCTGAACGAGTTGTTGCGCATTCCCACGATTCGCGCGGATGCGGGCGGCTTCCAGCCTCGCGCCGTGATGCAGCCGGCGATTGACGATCTGGGGGCCTTTACGCGCCAGGAGGGCCGGCTGGAAACTGAACCGGACGTGGCTATTCATTTCTGGATTCTCCAGCCGAAGGGAAAAGGTCCGTTTCCCGTCGCCCTTGTCTCCAATGGACATGGGCCCAGTCGCGGCGCCGCAGGCATCTATGCGAGCGAGGAGTCGAAGCAGCACACTCTCGCCGAGGATCGCGACGTCGGCGTCCAAGCCGCCACCCGCGGCTTCATCGCTATTGTCCCCTCGACGCGCGGCATCGGCCAAGACCCGGAGGCGTTTGCGCTGCTCGATCTCGATGGCCGCAACGGCGGCAAGGACTGCGTCGCGCACAACTGGCACGCCATTGCAGCGGGCCGCACCATGATGGGCGAACGAGTCTGGGACATCATGAAATTCATCGACTGGGCGCTGGCGCTGCCGGAGAGCGACCGGAAAACCGTCTTCATGACCGGCAATTCCGGAGGCGGCATGCTCACCACCTACGCGGCGGCGATCGACGAGCGCATCTCGATCGCAAGCCCGAGCAGTTCGTTCGACGATTTCTTTGCGCCCGCCGGAAACCTCACGCATTGCCAGTGCAATCACTTCCCGGGAATGGTGCGGTTCGGCCAGTTCTGGGACTTCGCCGGCCTGATCGCGCCGCGACCATTGCTCACCGTAACCGGGATCAAAGATCCTGCGCATCCCGTGGCGGAGATCCGCCATGCCGCGGGAGAAATGAAACGAATCTACACCGCGGCCGGCGTGCCTGACCACTATGAGCACGCGTTCGGACCGGCCGGCCATCGATTCTACAAGGACCTCATGTGGGAGTTTGTCTCGAAGACTCTCGGCCGAGATTTGCGCTAGGCCATTCCACCGTTGCACCAAATGAACCGTCTTCGATCCCTTTTCCTTCCCCTCACGCTTGCGTGCCTTGTCGCACCGACCGTCAACGCGACGACGCTTTTCGTCTCCCCGACGGGACAGCCCGGCGCCGCCGGCACGGCGACGGCTCCACTTGCCAGTCTCGTAGAAGCCGCCGAACGGGCCAAGGCGGGTGATGTCATCCGTCTGGCTGGCGGCACCTACCGGCACGACCAGACGATCCATTTGAAGAACAACGGCACGGCGGCAGCGCCGATTCGGGTCGAGTGCGACGACCCTGCTTCCTGGCCGGTCTTCGATTTTTCGAAGCAAGAATTCGACCGGAACAATCACGGCATCGCCGTGGAGGGCGACTACTGGCACCTCGTCGGTCTCGAAGTGTTTCAGGCAGGTCGTTTCGGCATCTCGATCACCGGCCATCACACCGTCGTCGAACGCTGCCGCGCGCACGAGAACCAGGGGACCGGCATCAATGTCGGCGCCCCGGGGAGCCACGCCCTGATCCTGAATTGCGATTCCTACCGCAACGTCGACCGTCCGACGCGCGGCCAGAACGCCGACGGGTTCGGCGCGAAATTCGACGTCGGCGAAGGCATTGTTTTCCGTGGCTGCCGCGCGTGGGAAAACGCCGACGACGGCTTCGACCTGTGGAAGGCCCCACATCCGGTGCGCATCGAAAACTGTGTCGCCTATCGCAACGGCATAGACCTGTGGAGCATCGACGGATACACGGGCAATGGAAACGGGTTCAAGGTCGGCGGCGATTTCGTCGCGGCGGCTCACGTTATCGTCGGGTGCATCGTGACCGATCAGCCCAAAAACGGATTCGACCAGAATAACAATGCCGGGCCGGTGCTTTTCGAGCGCTGCACGGCCATCCGCTGCGGCAAGGGCTTCTCCGTGATTCTCGCGACCAAATCCGGCGAGCCGAGCGTCCTGCGCGACAACGTCACGTTCGATGCTCCGGTGGTCCTCGTCCACGGCACGGTGGAGGAAAACAATCTCTGGGCCCGGGCCGATAACGCGAAAGTCACCGCCACCTACATCGAGTCCATGGCACTCACGCGGACCGGCAAGGTGCCCTACGATCCTGCCAAGTCCTCCGGTCCTCCGCCCCGCACGCCCCGCACGCCGCCCGCGAAAGCGTCCGGAAATTAATCCCATGCCCCCACTATTTCGC
>JBDSGI010000604.1:0-4564 GCA_039919035.1 Opitutaceae bacterium | reverse complement strand
AATATGGCCTCAAGGTCCAGCTAAACGTCCGCAACCTCTTCACGACGGACGAACTCATCCCCGCCGTCATCAACCCCGACGGCACGATCCCGGTCTGGTCGATTGCAGAAGGGCGCAAGTTCACCCTGACCACCCGCCTCTCGTTCTAAAAAATCGTGGTTCACCCACAGCGTCCGCCACTACCGCGCAACTGATCCCTTCCTATAGCGAACTACCCAACCATGCTCCCCGCCATCCCCGCCATTCACCAACTTCAGCGCCTCCGGCTGCGAGCCACCCTCGTCTCGATCGCCGCCTGCTTGCCCGCGCTCCTTTCCGCTCAAGTCGCGGTCAACTCCCCCACCGCCCCAAAGAAATCTGACGACGAGGCCGCCGTCGTCCTGAATCCCTTTGTCGTTTCCACCGAGCGCGACTCCGGATACGCCGCGACCACCACCCTCGCCGGCACGCGACTCAACACGCCCGTGAAAGACATTGGTGCCTCCGTCTCCATCTACACGAAAGATTTCCTCACCGACATCGGCGCCACCAACGTCAACGACCTCCTGATCTACGCCACGGGCATGGAGACCGCAGGCCCCGGCGGCAACTTCTCCAACGGCACTGGCGGCAACATCAACAACGACCAGATCGTCGGCGATGGCTCGCGTAACTCGCCGCAGACGCAGAACCGCACCCGCGGCCTCGCCGGTCCGAATTCCACGCGCGGTTACTTCACCTCTGATTTCGGTTTTGACGGCTACAACACCGATGGCGTCACCGTCATCCGCGGGGCCAACGCCATTCTCTTCGGCGTCGGCAGTCCCGCCGGCGTGGTGGACTCGACGCCCACGAAGGCCGACCTCATCCGCAACAAGAACCGCGTCGAGTTCCGCTATGGCGACAACGACTCGATGCGCGCCTCCGTGGATTTCAACCGCGTGCTCATCCCTAAGAAACTCGCCATCCGCTTCGCCGCGCTGAACGACGAGGAGCGCTACAATCAGCGCCCAGCCTTCGAAACCAAGAAGCGCGTGTATGGCACGCTCAGTTACGAGCCGTTCCGCACGACGGCCTTCCGGGCGAACTTCGAGACGGGCAACACCAAGGCCAACCGCCCCTTCGCCGTCCTCCCGTTCAACAGCATCTCCGATCAATGGTATGCCGCCGGCCGCCCGACGTGGGACTGGAATTTCTACGACGACCCCGCGCGTAATCCCGCCGCCGCGACGCAGGAGGCCGGCGCGTTCTTCACCGCGAGCCCGACGAGCCGCCTCGTCGGCCAGGCGCAGATTTTCGGCGCGATTGTCACGCCATTCTCCTCCGTGAGCGCGGCCGCTCCCGATCAGAGTTTCCGCAGCACGCTCACGACCGGCGCCGGCTTGAACGCGGTGCGCAACGGCATCTTTCAGGCGGCCGTCAACCGCGATGCGGTCTTCGACAACGCCGCGTTCTACGAGACCTTCAACGTCGGCGAGATTCCCGCCGGTTACTATCCCGACAATCGCCGCCCCGCCGGCATCAAGTTCCAGGGCTTCACGAATTTCAACGCCTTCGATTTCAAGAACCGCCAAATCGACGAGACCGGTCGCCAGCGTGACAGCTTCCACACCGCGACGTTCTCGTTCGAGCAGCGCGCGTGGGAGGACCGGCTCGGCGTCGAAGCCGCCTATTACGTGCAGCGCTACGACAACCGCAACCGCAACTCCTTCTTCGGCACGCAGGGTAACGCCAACCACGTCCGCATCGATGTGAATGCCTACCTGCCCGACGGCCGCGTCAACCCGAACGTCGGCCGCCCCTACGCCGTCATGAGCCAGCAGCAATACGGCAACAGCTTCACCGACCGCCACACCCTGCGCCTGACGCCGTTCGCGCGCTACGACTTCAAGGATGTTTCTCCCGCTCTGGGCAAATGGCTCGGCCGCCACACCTTCACCGGCCTCTACGAAAAGGCCGCCGTCGACGGGCTCTCCTACACCACCAAGCTTACGACCACTGGTGCGGCCGCGGATCAAATCAGCACGAACATCGCCAGCTTCAACCGCCTGCCCAACCTACTGGTTTACCTCGGGCCCTCCGTCGTCGGGGGCGGCGACCTGAAGCTCAACGCCATCAAGACCACTGCGATTCAAAACGGTCTCACGTCGCCGACTTCATTCTGGAGCGCACCGGCGAGCACGCCGGCCACCGAGCAGGCGCAAGCCGTGTTGGTCGAGACGAAGCTGAAGGAAATTTTCAACGGCGGCTCGCGCTTCCGCGAGACGATCACCTCCGGTGCTGCCATCCTCCAAAGCTACTGGCTCGACAATCTCCTCGTCACCACCGGCGGTCTCCGCCGCGACGAGTCAGTCCGCCTCTCGCCCCGCACCAACTTCGCCTACGACCCGCTCCAGCCCGACTCCATTGTGAAGGGCTTCGACGACTATAACGTTTACTCCTTCCCGCGCGTCGAAGTTGGCAAAGAGGTCAAGAGTTACAGTGCCGTCGTGCGCTGGCCGCAGAAGGTCGCCCGTCTGCCGTGGGGCATGGAGGCCAGCGCCTTCATGAATGTCTCGTCGAATTTCACGCCGCTCGGCTCGCGCATCAACTACCTCGGCGATTTCGTCAAATCCCCCTCGGGCAAGACGCGCGAATACGGCCTGAACCTGTCCTTCCTCAACGACCGCGTGAGCCTCCGCTACAATCGCTACGACACCGCCGTCGTCGGGCAGAGCTTCAATCCGCCTTTCAACTACACCAACGCCATCGTGCAGATGACCGGCTTCTGGATTTCCGAGGATAACGCGAACCGCAACCCCACCATCAACCGCAAGCCCGAGATCGAAAAGATCTTCGCCGCGCTGCCGTCGAACTTCCGCTCGCTCTACGGCTTCACCTACACCGGTTCCGCCGCGACCAGCGACCAGGGGCAGATCGTGACCGGCCTCAGCGGCGTGTCGGACACGACCGATTTCAACGCCAAGGGCCACGAACTCGACGTCGTCTTCAACCCCACCAAGCAGTGGCGCATTCTCGCCAACTTCGCTTCGGGCGAGACCGTGCAGACCAACATCGCTCCGACTGCCAAGGCCGTAATCGCCGCGCTGCGCCCCGTGTGGGACGAGTTGAAGGACAGGCCGCGCACCAACTACCCCACCGGCTTCGTGCTCGGCACGCCGCTCCCCGGCAGCGTCGAGACCGTCGGCTCGTTTGTGAGCAACACCGTTTACATTCCGTTTGCCACGATGCTCGCCACCGAAGGCTCCGCCGCGGCCGAGCAGCGCAAGTATCGCGCAAACTTCGTCAGCAACTACTCGTTCTCGAAGGAGACTTTTCTCCGCGGTTGGTCCGTGACGACCGGCGTCCGCTGGCAGAGCAAACTCGGCATCGGCTACCCCGCGAAATACAAGGCGGACGGCTCCGTCGATCTCGGCATCGGCAATCCCTACTACGCCCCCGCCGAGACGAACGTCGATCTCACGGTCGGCTACGGCCGAAAAATTTGGTCCAACAAGATTGACTGGAAAGCGTCGCTGCAGGTGCGCAACGCCTTCGCGAGCGGCGGCGATCTCATACCCGTGACGGTGCAGCCCACCGGGCAAGTCGCGTCCTACCGCCTCGCGCCCGAGCAGCGGATTTATCTCACGAACACGTTCTCTTTTTGATGCGAGGCCGAAAATCTGTCCTCTGATGTTGTAGGCCCGCCCGATGGGCGTAAGACAGCGGGGAACTTTCTCCGATGAATCGCCGTCGTTTTATTCAATCCAGTTTTGCCGTGGCGGGCGGCGCGTTCTGCGCTTCCCGCGCAGCCAGCGCCGCCCCGCTTCCCGCGCGGGCCAAGCATCTGCCCGGCGCGTTGCGCTGCCGCCGGAGTCAGTGGCAACGCGGGCGTTGCGCTCGTGGACGTTTACGAGGTGCCGTGACCTTTTCCGCGCTCCCCGACTACGAAAAGGCGATCGACCACGCGCGCCTCATCCGCGGATGGAACAAGGCCTCGCGCGCCCGGTAAAATAACTAACACGTCGGCCACACTTGGCACGGCGACCTCAACCTCGCCGGCTCGATCCCGAACGCGCCGCGTTATGGGCGAGGGCAAATTCTCACCTGGTGCCTCCAAGTTTCGCGTTGAAGTGCGCACGAGCTTCCCGCTACTTCGGTCAGCGTGCCCCCGCTCAACCCCAGCTCCGCTCCTGCGGCGAGCCCCGACCTGAAAGCAGGGGCGGTGGCGCTGGGCGATGCGTGGTTCGCCGAGGAGATGCGAACACACGAGGCCGCGTTGCGCGGGCAGCTGCGGCAGCCGTTCGCCCCCAGTGCGCGATGTGGATGACATCGCGCAGGAATCTTATCCGGTGGCGTGGAAGACGCGCACCGTCGAGCCGATTCCATCGGTCCGCGCGATTTTGTTTACGAGATCCCGAAGTTTCCTATCTGCGCACGAGGGCGTCTAAGTTGATCCGCGCCTCCGCCCGCCACTACCACACCCACCATTCCGCGCACATCCTCCTCTCCAATCGAATCCGGAATTCCGCCCCACTCCCCAATGAAAACCCTCTCCACCAAATCCCACGCCGGCTGGCTCCCCGCGTTGGTCGCGCTGCTCAGC
>JBDSGI010000603.1:0-4844 GCA_039919035.1 Opitutaceae bacterium | reverse complement strand
GCGGCCTCCAGTCCCACGTCGGACTTGATCAGACGCGCGATTTGCGCGAGGCCGGCGGAGAACTCGTCGCGCCCGTAGGTCGCGCCGTGGGCGGGCTCGTATTTCGTCGTCCGCATCGCCTCGATCCGCACGAGCGCGGCGAAGGTGTCGCGCGCCGCCGCGCCGAGCTGACCGCGCTCCATCGCGTAGAGCCGCTCCAGCTGGGTGCGAAACGCCGGCGTCTTTCCACCGAGGGAAAATTCGTCGAGACTCTGCATCACCGTGACGGACGGCGCGCCGAGCAGGCATTCCGGCAGCGCCTTGCCCACCGCCACGCAGGCGAGCGCGCCCCGCGCGGAAACCGGCCGCCCGCGCATGAACCGGCCGAGCCAGCCGCCCGCGACCACCCCGCCGTGCTCCATCAAATCCTGCGCCTCAAAATGCGACCGCGTCTGATCCTCAGTGCCGGCCGCGTGCACAATTGCGAGGTCACCGTCACGCCACGCCGCCTCCAGCGGCTGAAGTTTCGGGTGCAGCCCAAACTGATCGTCGAGGCGGACCGCGTCGCGTTTCGCAATGCCGAGCCGCGGCCGCGCGCGATAGTAGTGCTCGTCCTCCAATGGCGGCACGAGCGCCAGCCCGTCCGCCGCCCCGCGCAGGAACACGACCACCAGCGTCTGCCGCTGGTCGCCGTTGCCGTTAATGATCGCCTCGGTTGCCATGGGAATGCAGCGGACTCAGCAGCGTTGAAAGGCCGGGGTCGCCAGCAGCAACGCGAGATCGGAGCCGGTCTCGCGGTAGGCCGCTCGTTCCGCCGCGACGGGCAAGCGGCCCAGGAGGGTCGCCAGCAGCGCCTCGTCGCCGCCTAGGCGGGCGCGCAGTTCGTCGGCCGCGATTCGCGTGCCCTTGATCCGGTTGGCGGCGAGCGCGGTCGAAAAATTCCAGCGCCAGAGCAGCGTGCTCTGCCAGTGGGTCGCCGGCTCGGGATAGCCGTCGGGCGTCGAATAGCGAAACGGCGCGTGGCCCATGCGCAGGAGAAAATCAACCAACGGTCGACCCGCATCCGTCTCGGCATTGGTCGCGCGCAGCGCCGACACCACGAAATGAAAGGGTCGCTTGAATTTGCCCCCGCGCCCAGCCGGCGCGCTAAATTCCTCCGTCGCAAACAGCGCCCGCAAGGTCGCGGGGATATCGCCGCCCGCCGCCCCAAACGCCGCCGCCACCTTTTCGACCGCCGCGTCCGGCGGCACGTCGGCAATAAACCGGCGGCAGAGTTTCCACGCAACGTGCCGCGCCGTGCTCGGATGCGTAACCAGAATCTCCAGCACGCGATCGAGATCGCGGGCGCCGAGCCCGGCGGGAATCTCCACGCCGAGCACGCGCTTCGGCCCGTCGTCATGCTGGCGGGCGTTAAACTCGACGCGGCCTTTGAAGAATTTCTTTTTGTCCCGGACCGTCCAGCCCGTCAGACACCGCGCCACCTCCATCACGTCCTGCTGCATGTAGCCGCCATGGACGCCGAGGGTGTGAAGTTCGAGCAACTCGCGCGCGTAGTTTTCGTTGGGCTTTTCCCCGGCCTTGGTGACGCGATTCACCCGGCCGTCGAGATACCAGAGCATCGCGGGACTCACCGCGCTGGCGCGCAGCAGCGTTCGAAAGTTCCCGAGCGCGTGCGGGCGAATCACATCGCGGTCATCGGCCGCCTTGAGCCACTTCGCCTCCGCCTTCGAGGGGTCAATGTTGAAGTGATCGCTCCAGAACTGCACCATCACCTCGAAAAGCTGCCGCTCGCTCAGCACCGCGCGGAACAGAGTCGCCCGGGTAAGATCCTCGAGGAGCACCTTGTCCTTATACTCGTAGAGATCACCGACGCGCGCGCTCACGTCTTTCATCGCCGGGAAGAGTTGCTGCAACGCATCGCGGCCGTCGTCTCGCCGCGGAAATAGCCGGCTTTCCGGTGAGGAAAGACTGTCACACTCGTGGCGAATCACCCGCTCGCACCTTCCGTCGTCGATCATGGCCGGCGCGAGTTGTTCGGCGATGAAAGCCTCGACGCCCATCGCAGCCACGCGCGCGTAGTCGCCCGGACGCGGACCGAAGGTGAGCCGGTTGAGCAGGTGCGACACCGCGTCGATTTCGATGGCCGAAGATGGCGCGAGATTCTCCCCCAGCGGAGGAGCGGAGGGATGTCCGAGCCGCCGTCGGGCGGCCTGCGCGAGTTCCTGAGCGCGATTGCAACCGCTGCCGGCGGCGAACACCGCCCCGGCGCCCACGACCAAAAATTGTCGGCGAGACTGATTCACGTGACACCAGCCACGTCTTTCTCCGCCGCCGCGTGGGAAAGGAGTGTCAGGAGGAGCGCCCCAAACCCCGCCACAAGTGTGACGGGCAACAGGACGATGGTGAGGTAAGTCAGCGCCAGCACCACGCCGCCGCGGCGCACCCGCCGCCACGGCGCCGCGTCATCCTCGGCCGAGCGCAACCCCTGCCCGATGCGCAATGCCAAACCAGCCGTCCCGATCAGCGCCGCCAAAATCGTCGAGGCAATGATCGCGAAACTCAGCACCTTGAGGGCGGCATTGGGCGCGACATTGCCGATCTTGATGCCGAGGGCGAGCAACGGCACGGACGCACCGATACCGACGGCGCCGCATTTCCAGGGTGACGCCCCCAGTCGCTCGGCGCACCGGCCCACCAAGCGCGGGAAGAGCCCGGCCGAAGCCAGCCATACCCCTACGAAGAGCGTGAGAAATCCCAAAATCACGAAGACAACAGTGAAGACATCAGCAAGGTTCATGGGTAGATCAGGCGGAAAGCAGGGGAAGAAAGCGGCACGGAGAGAGGGCGGAGACGCGGCCCCCCACCCATGGTTACCTACCCCGCTACGCCACCCGAGTTACAGGAAACAAGCGAGAGTCAGTTTTCGCCCGTTTTCCGGTTACCAAACGAATCCAATCGAGTTTCCTTCGCCGCCGGCCACAACGTCCGCTCCGGCCCCAACTGCCTCCATGCTCCAACTTCGCACTGTCACGAAGCGCTACGGCGCGCTCACCGCGCTCGACGGCGTCTCGCTCGAGATCGCCCGCGGCGAGTTCTTCGGCTTGCTCGGCCCCAACGGTGCCGGCAAGTCCACCCTCATGTCGCTCGTCGCCGGGCTCCGCGCGCCCGATGGCGGCAGCCTCACGCTCGACGGTCAGCCGCTCACCGCCGCCAACGCCGCGGCCCGCCTCGCCATCGGGCTGGTGCCGCAGCACATCGCCCTTTATCCGGAGCTCACCGCGACCCAGAACCTCCGCATCTTCGGCGAACTCTACGGGCTGCGCGGCGCCGATCTCCGAACGCGGATCGACACGGCGCTCGAAGCGGTGCAGCTCGCCGACCGCCGACGCGACGCGGTCAAAACCTTTTCCGGCGGCATGCAGCGCCGCCTAAATCTCGTGGCCGCCCTCCTCCACCGGCCCAAGCTGCTGCTCTGCGACGAGCCGACCGTCGGCGTCGACCCGCAGTCACGCAACGCCATCTTCGAATATCTTGAGCGCCTCAACCGCGACGGCCTGACCATCGTCTATTCCACCCACTACATGGAGGAGGCCACACGGCTCTGCTCGCGCATCGGCATCATCGATCACGGCAAACTCCCGGCGCTTGGCACGCTCGACGAGCTGCTTACGCAGCTGCCCTTCGAGGAGGAAATTCGCTTCCCCGCCACGCCCGCCACCGTGCCGCTCGCCGCCGCCCTGCCGGCTTGGGGCGAGCTGGCCACGCGCGATGGCCAGCATCGGTTTCGCCCGCGCCTCGATTTCAAGCTGTCCCGCTTCTTCGCGCTCGCCGAATCTCACGACCTGCCCGCGCGGCTCTTCACCAGCCAGCGGCCTACCCTCGAAGCGCTCTTCCTCCATCTCACCGGCCGCAGCCTGCGCGACGCCTGATCGCCCGCCACTCGTCGGCATCCCCCTCGACCATGAACTCCATCCGCGCGCTGCTTCGCAAAGATTTCCTGAATTTCTTCCGCAACAAGGCCGCCGTCTCGCTCACGTTTGCCGTGCCCTTCGCGATGATTTGGCTCTTCGGCCAGATCTTTGGCGTCAACCGCAAGGACTCCGGCCCAACCGGCATCCCGCTCGCGATCGTCGATGCCAGCGGCAACCCCGCCTCGACCAAACTCATCGCCGCCCTGCGGAGCGAGAAGGCGTTTCGCCTCGTCACCGAGCATCCCTCCGCCACCCCGCCCCGCGCGCTCACCGAGTCGGATCTGCGTCCGCTGATGGAGGCGCCCGGCGCGCCATTTCGTTTCGCCATCGTGCTGCCGGCCGATCTGCTCCGAAACAACGGTATCGGCCTCCGCCTGAAATTCCTCTCGAACCCGCGCAACGAAATCGAAACGCAGACGGTCAACGGCATCCTGCAAAAAACGATCTTCTCCCACGTCCCGGAACTGCTGGGACAATCGCTGCAGGCCAATGCGAAACGCTTCCTCGGCGAGGAAAACCTCCGCCAGTTCAATCGCGGCATCGCGCGCACCGTGGCCTCCGCCTTCGGCGGCGACGCCGAGGAGCTGGAGCGCCGCATGTCCACGACCGATTTCGGTTTTAGCGCACTGACTCAGCCCGCCGATCCCACGCTGCGCCGCCTCGACTCAAGCGCGCCGGTCACGGTGGACAAAAAAGCCAGTTCCCCCACGAAAGATATTTTCAGCCAGCTCGTGAAAATCGAAACCGAGCAGGTCGTCGGCGCCAAGGTGAAGAGCCCGATGGCCACCAGCCTAGTCGGCGGCTGGGCGATTCAATTCCTGCTCTTCGCGCTGAGCGCCTCGGCCACGAGCCTGTTTCGCGAGCGCGACGCCGGGATTTTCCAGCGTATTCTCG
>JBDSGI010000602.1:0-5022 GCA_039919035.1 Opitutaceae bacterium | reverse complement strand
GCTGGAACAGTTTGAAAAGCTCCGCTTCGCCTCGCCAGCGTGCGCGCAAATGATCGCCGGGTATCACATCGAGGGGCCGTGGCTCAGCCCGGAGCCGGGTTACCGCGGGGCGCATCCGGCGGAGCCGATGCATGCGCCGTCGCGCGCGGAATTCGAGCGCCTGCAAGCGGCCGCACGCGGGCACATCCGCCTCGTCACCCTCGCGCCCGAATGGCCGGGCAGCGCAGAGTGCATCGCCGCAATTACCCGCTCAGGTGTTCACGTTTCCCTCGGCCACACCAACGCCTCCGAAACTGACATCGATGCCGCGATCCGCGCGGGCGCGCGCTTCGCCACTCACCTTGGCAACGGCACGCCGCTCACTCTCCACCGGCACGACAACATCGTGCAGCGTCTGCTTGCGCGCGACGAACTCACGGCCTGCCTCATCCCCGATGGCGTGCATCTGCCGCCTTTCGTGTTGAAGAATTTTTTCCGCGCCAAGCTACCCGGCAAAGTTTTGTTCACCACCGACGCCATGTCCGGCGCGGGCGCCGGCGTCGGCCGTTACCGGATTGGTCGGCTGGAAATCGATGTCGGCCAAGACGGGATCGCGCGGCAGCCGGGGGGCGGTGGTTTCGCCGGATCGACCCTCACCCCCGACGAGGGGGTTCGCCGCACCGCAGCTTTCATCGGCCTGCCCGACGAAACCGCCACGCAGCTTTGGTCCGTCGATGCCGCCCGAGCCTTCGGCGTCACGCTGCCCACTGCCCTTTTTTAATGACATCCGAACGCTACCTCACTGCCGGCCGTCTCGCCGTCGAAATTCACCGGGATCGGGTCGCGCTGGGCCTAGCGGCCGCGCGCGCGGTTGCCGGCTACCTGCGCGACGTGATCGCTACCAAAGGGGAGGCACGCGTGATTTTCGCATGTGCGCCGTCGCAGAACGAGTTTCTGGCCTCGTTGCTCACCGTCGCAAAGGAAGCCACTACCACCGTCGACTGGAGCTGCGTCACGGCGTTTCACATGGACGACTACGTGGGCCTGCCGGGCACCCACCCGCAGAGCTTTCGGCGCTATTTGAAACAGCATTTTCTCTCGCATGTGAAGATCGGGGTCTTTCACCCGCTTCCGGCCGAGAAGGCCGACGCGAAGGTCGTCGCCGAGCGCTACTCTGCGCTACTCGCCGCGAAGCCGATTGACCTCATCTGCCTTGGCATCGGGGAAAACGGTCACATCGCCTTCAACGATCCGCCGGTGGCCGATTTCGACGACCCTCACCTCGTCAAGGTTGTCGAGCTGGACCGCGCCTGTCGCGAGCAACAGGTCGCCGACGGTTGCTTTCCTGATTTTAATTCAGTCCCGCGACATGCCTTCACGCTCACCGTGCCCGTCTTTCGGCGCGCGGCGCGCCTCAGCATCCACGTGCCGGGACCGCGCAAAGCCGCCGCCGTGCGCGCCACGGTCCAGCACCCGATCACGACACTCTGCCCCGCTTCGATCCTCCGCCTTCATCCGGCGGCGACGCTTTACGTCGATACCGAGGCGGCCGGCCTGCTGCGGCCCTGACGCACGCCATTGCATTTCGCTTTCACCCGCCCTTCGCTCTTCCTTTCCATGAGAACTCTTCTGCGTTTTTCCACCATGCTGGCCTTTGGCGCGGCCGGACTCGCCGCCGCCGATTTGCGCATCGGGATGATCGGGCTCGATACCTCCCACGTCACAGTGTTCACCGCCGCGTTCAACGATCCAAAGTCACCCAATCACGTGCCGGGCGCCAAAGTCGTGGCAGCCTTCAAGGGCGGCAGCGCCGATATCGAGTCGAGCGCCTCGCGCGTCGAGGGCTACACCAAGCAGCTCGTCGAAAAATACGGCGTGAAACTCTACGACACCATCGAGGAACTCGCCCGCAACGTGGACGCGATCATGATCGAGAGCGTCGATGGTCGCCCGCACCTCGATCAATTCCGCCGCGTGCTGGCGGCGAAGAAACCGGTGTTCATCGACAAACCGCTCCCGGGCTCGCTGCGCGATGGCCTCGAGATTGCGCGGCTTGCGCGCGAGCATGGCGTGCCGGTTTTCAGCTCTTCCTCGCTGCGCTACGGGGCCGACCCGATCGGGTCGAAGATCGAAAAAATTGGTGGCGCGCTCACAGCCTACTCCGTCGGGCCGGCCGAACTCGAACCGCATCACCCTGATCTATTCTGGTATGGGATTCACGGGGTCGAGGCGCTTTTCACGGTGCTCGGGCCCGGCTGCACGAAGATCGTGCGCACCCACACGGACAAGACGGACGTGGTGACCGGCGTTTGGGCCGACGGGCGCGTCGGCACGATGCAGGGCAATCGGAACGGTTTCAAAGGCTACGGTGTCACCGTGATCGGCCCCAAGGGGACTGTTACAGTCGGCGAAAAACACAGCTACGCCGGCCTATTGACGGAGGTCATGGCGTTTTTCCAGACGAAGATCAGCCCGGTGCCGCTGGAGACAACCATTGAGATCCTCGCGTTCATGGAGGCGGCGGACGAAAGCAAGCGCCGCGGCGGCACCCCCGTCACGCTCGCCGAAGTGATGAAAAAAGCCGGAGCCACGCTATGAATTTCCCCGACAATTTCACGTTTATCGCCGACGAGGTTTCGCAAGACCTGCCCGTGCTCCGCGCCTTCGTGCGCGAGTTCAAGCTGCCCGGCATCGAGCTGCGCAGCTTCGCCGGTCGGGCCTTCAAGGATCTGACGCGCGAAGATGTGGCCGCGATTGGTGCGGCCGCGCGCGAGGAAGGCTGGAAGATTTTCGGGTGCTCGACGCCCGTGTTCAAATGCGCGCTCGACGACACCGCCGCCATCGCGACGCATCGCGAGATTTTTCAGCGCAGCTTGGAGGTGGCGCACACCCTCAACTGCGACCTGCTGCGCGTTTTCACCTTTCTACGGCAACCGAACGCGCTTGAGCCGCAGCGCCTCGCGCGGGTGCGCGAGCATATCCTCGGCCTCGTCGATCTCGCCAAGGGTTCCGGAGTTCGCATCGGAATCGAAAATGAGCACTCCTGCCTCACTGGCACGGCTGACGAAATGCTCGCCATTCTCACCGGCCTGCCAGCCGCCACCGTCGGCGCCATTTGGGACCCGTGCAATGTGCTCTACGTGCCCGAGGTCCCGCCACCCGTGCCGGGTGACATCGCGCCCCTCGCGCCCCGACTCTTTCACCTGCACGTCAAGGATTCCGTCCGCCGCGCACCAACCAGCCCAAGCGGATTGCTTGCGGTCGGCACGCCCGTCGGCATCGGCGAGATCGATTGGCGGGCGCAACTCGGCGCCCTGCGCGCCTGTGGTTATCGGGGCATGCTCTCGCTGGAGACACACTGGCGGGTGCAAAAAATCGACGACTCCCTCCTCCACCTTCCCGCCGGCTACGGTTTCTCCAACGGCGGTGAAGCGGCCAGCCGGGTCTGCTTCCACAACCTGAGCGCCCTCGTCGAGACGTTGTGATTGGGGGCCGGCTTAGGCGGACGTCGTCGCGGCGACCCGCCGCCGATCAGTCGCGGGCTGACTTGCGATACCCTCGAAGACCAGCCGCAGCACTTGACTGAGCCCGCGGGCTTTCACCGCCGCCTGTCCCAAATCCAGCGCCAAGCTCTGGGACAGCGAGAAGCGGTTGGAGTGATAGATGAAGCAGAGGCCGATGAAGTGAATGAGCAGGTGGGTAACATCGAGGTCGGCCCGGAACTCGCCGGCGGTGACGCCATCTTGCACAATGGCGCGAAAGCGCTCGAAGAAAGGATTCTTGCTGAGGAGGTGATTGGCCTTCGTGAGATGCCGGCCTTTCTCCAAGTTCTCCCACTGCAGCAGTCGCGTGAATTCGGGCTCCGCATCGAGAAACGAAAAATAGTTTTCCAGCAGACGGGAGAGCTTCTCGCGCGACGTCGCGCCGCGCTCCACTGCGTCAAACTCCACCGCTTCAATTCGTTTGTAGACTTCGGCCAACGCCGCCTCAAACAGCGCGTCCTTGCTGCCAAAGTAGTGGTAAACCATCCGCTTGTTGACGCGCGCCAAACCGACAATCTCGTCGACGGAAACCGCATGAAAGCCCTGCCGGGAGAACAGCCGAATCGCGGCCTGAAGAATTCGGCGCCGCGTGCGGTCAGGGTTGCGAGCGAGCGGGGCGGCGGAAGGCATCGGGACGCCGACCGTGGCAGCCCGCCCACCCACTGAGAAGTGAAAATTTCATGCCGCGGCATCGCGCTGCACGGGAATCAGCTTGCCGGCATGATAAGCCAACGGTTACCCAGCGGCATGAGACCGTTCCGGATCACTCCTGCCCTGCTCGGCTGTTGCCTGCTGCTCAGCGTTATCACGCCCACCGCCCACGCAGCGGACGGCGAAACCTGGCAGGTCGGCACCGGCCGGGAAGATATCACGCCACCGGCCGGCCTATGGATGACCGGCTACGCCACGCGCGACCGGCCCGCTGAAGGCGCAGCCCAACCGCTTTGGGTAAAAGCCCTCGCCTTTTCCGATCCGGCGGGCAACCGGGGCGTCCTGCTCACGCTCGATCTCTGCGGCGTCTATCGCGAACTCACGGATTCCGTCGCGGCCGAGATCGAGCGCAATTTCCATATTCCGCGCAGCGGTGTGATGGTGAATGTTTCGCACACGCACTGCGGTCCCCAGCTTGGCGGATATCTCACCGGTCTCCGCATTCTGCCGGCGGACGGCCAGCAAAAGGCCGACGTTTACACGGCCGAACTAAAAAAGAAAATGTTCCGCGCGGCATCGGCCGCTTTGAATTCACTCGCGCCGGCCATCATCGCGTGGGGCGAGGACGCCGCGACTTTCGGTTTCAATCGCCGGGAGAACCCGGAGAAGGATGTCCGCGCTCTGCGCGCCGCCGGAAAATTGAAGGGTCCATTCGATCCGCGGGTGCCGGTGCTGGCCGTGCGGGATGCGCGGGGCGAACTGCGCGCGCTGCTCGTTTCCTACGCGTGCCATAACACCACGCTCTCGTTCTTTCAATGGCACGGCGATTATGCAGGTTGCGCGCAAGCCG
>JBDSGI010000601.1:0-2923 GCA_039919035.1 Opitutaceae bacterium | reverse complement strand
GGCGGGCGTGAGCGCGGTCATCAGGATCTCATGCCACGGTTGGAGGAAGAGCGCGCGATCGTCGAGCTGCACGGCGAGGAGGTCGCGCGGGGTGGCGCGCTCCAGCGGCGCGAGGCCGTCGCGAATTTGCACGCCGCGCGGCGCGCGGCGATAGGCGCCGTCGCCCAGCAACGCGAGAGTGTCACCGCCGGCGTGGCGATTGTTCGCAGACCAGAGCCGGCCGGGGAGTGTGCTCGCATCGCCGGAAATCCCGGGCGTTTGTTCCGGCGGCAGCAGACCTTCCCAGCGGCGATCACCGAACGTCCATGTGACCGGCAGACGGCCGTCGTAGCCGACGCGGTGGGGAATTCGTCCGGCGATGGTCCAAGCAATCGCGCCGGCCTGATCCGCGACGAGGAAGTTTTGCGCCGGGATGCCGACGGCATGGACGAGCGTCACGGCTTCGGCGGCGGTCGTTACAGTTTCGAGCGCGATCAGGCTGAGGTTGGTCGCCTCGGGATCGTGGGCGACCCAGCGCAGCGCGAGGGGGCGCTGGCGTTCGTTGGTGCCGATGATTGGTCCCCAGACCGTCCACGCATAGTCCGCCGTCACGGCCTCGGCGCCCTTCACCGTGATTGTCTCCTTGCGGTGTTCGATGGCGACGAGTTCGTCGCGGCCGGGCACGCGATAGAGCGTGGGCGCGATGGCGTTGGTTTCCACGACGACGACATCGCTGACATCCACGCAGCTGTTGGTGAAACCCCAGGCGATGCGGCCGTTGCTGCCCGCGACGACGAGCGGCGTGCCGGGCAGGGTGACGCCGGTAATTTTTCGTCCTGCGTATTCGAGCGAGGCGCGATACCAGATGTTGGGCACGCCGAGGTCGAGGTGCATGTCGTTCGCGACGAGGCCCGCGCCGTTGGCGGTGTGCGCGCCGCCGAGCGCAAAGGCGTTGGAGCCCAGCGCCAGCTCGCGATCCTTGGGCGCAAACGGAAACGACTCGCGCGGGAGCGGTGCGGGCGGCGGGAGCGCCACGGTTTTTTTCGCGCGCAGGTTGATGGTCTTTGCGCTGGGAATCGGCGCGACGGGGGCGGTCGTGCCGTCGAGGGCGGCGTCGTCGGGCGTCGCGACGGGAGCGAAGAAGGCCAGCCCCTCCGGGCCAAACCGATCGCGGAGCGTCATCAGCGTTCTTTCGTAGATTCCTTCCTCATCCTGCAGATCGATCGTCATCGCGTAGCTAACGAGCAGCGTATCCTCCGGGCGCCAAGGTTGCGGGGTTTCGCGGAGGACGAGGTATTCAAACGGCGGTTCGCGCAACGCGCCGAGGCCGGCGTTCACACCCGCCGCGTAGGCCTCGAGGAGGGCGCGCTGCTCGGGCGCCAGGCGAGGGATCACGCTCCGGGCCAGTTTGCGAAAACCGTGCATCCGCGCGGCACGGTCGCGGGGCACGGCGCGCGCGCCAAACATTTCCGCCAGCTCCCCGGCCGATACTCGCCGGAGCAGGTCCATCTGGAAAAAGCGATCCTGGCCGTGCAGCCAGCCCAAGGCGCGCGCGACATCGGCACGATTTTCCCCGCGGACGGTCGGCACGCCGAGCGCGTCGCGCTCCACCGTGACGTTGCCGACGAGCCCGGCCACCATCGCGCTGCCGTCGAGCTGGGGCAGGCTCGCGCGAATGCGAATATAATACCAGCCGGCTCCCGCCACCGCCGCCAGCCCAAGCAGGCTCAGGACACTGGCCAGCAGGCGCAGGCGTTTCGCGGCTTCGGGGTGCATGGCGGGCGCGGCTATTTTTCCCAAGCCCGGGCGGTGACGGGATCGCGGCCTTCGTCGAAGTCGATGTAGTCGAACATGGACATGATGGGCTTCGATTCGAGAGCGCTCTCCGCGATGCGCTGGCGGAGGCGCGGGTTGGCGTCGTCGCGCCAGCCGCGCTTCATCATGAAGTGATTCCAGACGAGACACTCCTCGTCGGTCCGCGCGCCACCGCGTTCGAGGCACCACGCGAGGAGTTGCTCGTCGGTGTGCCCGGCGGTGAGGGTGCGGGCTTGGATTTCGGCGAACCTGACGCGGAGGAACGAGCAGCAGCGCGTGTCGAACATGCCTGGCTTTACGTCGCCGAGATTCTCGACGAATTCCGGCGGGAGCTGGCCGGCGGCATGCAGCCGGATCTTATCGAGCATGCGGCCGAAGTAGACGAGGCGACTGACCTTTTCGTAGGGGCTGCGCAGCCCGGGAACATGGACCATGCCGCACAGTGGAAGGAAAACCGCGCGGGCCGAAACCCTAAAATGAACGCCTATCGCCGGCGCCACTTGCGCCCGTAGTAGATTCCCGTGGCGAGCACCCCGAGCAACCAGGTCGGCAGGTTGATCCAGAGCTGATGGAACGGCACCGGGTAGTGGTGGCAGGCCCAGATGACGAGGACATGCTTCACGCCGATTAAAATCCAAGCGCACAGGATGAAGAGATCCATGCGCCGGCCGCCGGGCGATGCCGTGTCGTAAACCCGAACCTCTTTCACGAACGCGCTGCGCGTGACTTCCGGTGGCGGCGGCTTGCCCGTCAGGAGGTGAATGAGGTGGACAAACATGGGCGAGGGCGGCGCTCGAACCGTAGTCAGATGGCGGAGAAAGAAAAGCTCCCGTCGCCGACGCCGGTTCTGCGAGAGCGGGATTTGACAATAAATGGTCTGGCGACGCGCGCCGGATCAACTACGTCATTTGCCCCGCATGAAATACGGCCTCAACCTCCGCCCTGCCGCCGCCCTCGACTTCGTCTCGCTCGGTGCCCTCGTGCATCGTCTCGATCCCGGCGTCATTCCCTTCCGCAAGGCCACGGACTGCGCGATCCATGTGAGCGGCGGCGAGTTTAACGTCGCGGCGAATTTGTCAGACTGTTTCCGGCTCAAGACCGGCGTCGCCACCGCGATGGTCGACTATCC
>JBDSGI010000600.1:0-3780 GCA_039919035.1 Opitutaceae bacterium | reverse complement strand
TGGCAGCCCGATCGCCGGACCTCCGTCCGCGTCGAGTTCGAGCGCGGTGAGATCAATCGCTTCGTGCCGCGGCCGTTTTTCGCCAACGACAACACCTCCGTCTGGAACGCCAGCGGCCAGCCCATCTTTAACAACTTCGCGGCGACCCACGTGCCCGGCACGCCCGGCACCGGGATCATCGGCACGCCCGGCACGCCGCTCCGCGACACCGGCGCCACCGCCGTCACCGGCGTGCTCGAGCGCTCCGGCGGCGACTGGATCGTGGTGAGCCCGCAGTTTCCGTTCGCGCAAAACTACCGGCAGTTCACCTACTCCGAGTCCGCCACCGGTGGTGTGCTCGCCAACGATTTCGAAATGGGCCGCCGCAATCCCGAGGCCGTGCTCGAGGCCAACTGGGTGCGCGGCCAGTTTCGCGTGAACAACGCCTCCGCGTTTTTCACCCGCGAGCTGGCGCGCGATCTCAACGTCGAGTTCGGCTTCAACCGCCAGACGCAGCGCGGCGACACGCACAATCTCGCAACGTGGAATCACTATGGCGTCACCGCCGACACCAATCGCTTCACGCCCACCGGCCAGCTCAAGCCCGCCGACCAGCTCTACTACTTCGATGTCTCGCCCGATCACCGGCCCACCAGTTCCCGGATCAACCAGGGCCGCGTGACGCTCTCCTACGAGCGCGCCTATCGCGAGCTCGTGCGCCTGCGCGTCGCGGGCCTTGGCGAGATGTCCGAGTCGAAATCCCGCAGCGAGATCCTCCAGCAATATTTCCTGAAGGGCCCCTCGCTCACCAGCGGCGGCGTGTTCAATCCCACCCCGGAAAACTCCGCCAACCAGGCCATCCAGCGCTTCTACATCAGCGGCCTCGGCGTGCTCAACGATCCCAATTTCCGCATCCCCGGCCCGCAGAATCTTTCCGGCGCGACGAAATACCAGGACCCGCGCACCGGCGCCGTCTCCGACATCTACATGCACGAGTTCAACCGCTCGCAGGGGAACATCGGCTACGCCGACCGCGAGACGGGCGCATGGATGGGCGTCGCGCAGGCGTTTCTCCTGAAGAACCGGATCGTCGGCACCTTTGGCTACCGCAAGGACCGGCTGAAAAGCCGCGTCGGCGTCGCCTTCCGCGATCCCGCCGGCGAGGCCCTCGCGCCCAACACCGGCGTCTGGACGCCCGCCGATCCCAAGACCTCCGCGCCGATCGTCTTCAACGGCCAGACGCGCACGCTCGGAGGCGTGGTGCATGTGCTCCCGTGGCTCTCGGGCTTCTTCAACATGTCCAACAGCGTCAGCACGCCCGGCACGAACTACATCACGCCCGCAGACCCCCGGAAGACCACCATCGCCGATCTTGTGCCCTCGCCCTCGGGCAAGACCACCGACTACGGCCTCAAGCTCTCGCTGCTGAAGAACCGTCTCTTCCTCACCGCCACGAAATTTCACACCATTTCGCAGCGTGAGTTCGGTTTCTCCGGCTTCAACAAGGGCAACCCCGTCAACATCTGGAACGCGCTCGCCAACTCCGGCGGCCTCAACGCCGAGGAGACAACCTTCGCCCGCCGCCAGGCCGAGGTCATCAACCAGGTGCAGGGCTACACGCAGGACTCCGAAAGCCGCGGCCTCGAGTTCGAGGTCGTCGGCCGCCTCGTCGAGGGCTGGTCGGTGTCGGTGAACTACTCCAAGAACCAGACGACGCGCACCAACATCGCGCCCGAATACCGGGCCTACCTCGATGCGCACAAGGCCTACTGGAAACGCTACGGCAACTACGCGATCACGCAGAACGCCAACACGCCCGGCATCGACTTCGCGCCGAGCTCGACCGACTGGCGCACGCCCGCCGACATCGCCGCGACCGGTGATTTCACCGTCAACACCGACTCGATCAACGAGGCAATCGCCGACGCCGAGCAGCTCTTCTTCGACAACCCGCACGTCTTCGAGGGCAAGCGCTTCGTCGGCGATCCGCTGCACAACATCAATCTGCGCACGCGCTACGATTTCCGCGGGGGCGCGCTCAAGGGCTTCTCCATCGGCGGCGGCACCCGCTGGCGTCTCGGCCGCGTCGCCGGCGCGCGCACCGACTACACGATCGCGCCCGGCACCGACTACACCGACACGTGGAACGGCCGCACGATCGACAAGGTTTCCACCGTGAACGCCAAGGACCAAAACGTCTACGACGTGCAGCTCAGCTACTCGCTCCCGATTTTGCAGCGCAAGGTCCGCTGGGGCGTCCAGCTCAACATCAACAACGTCCTCAATCAGCGGGAGCTCGTCGTGAACAACACCCACCCGCGCACGCTCGCGCCGATCACCTACCGCTATCAGGACCCGCGGCAGTTCATTTTGACGAACACGTTTAGTTTTTAGACGGGCGCTTTTCTTTCTCGCGGACCGGGTGAGTTGCGGGGGCCCTCGAAGAGTCACTCACAGATCTCAGCGGCGAATCTCGCCTGCCACCAGACTTTCGAGGTATCGCTCAAGATTTGTGTAGCCGCCGTTTTCTGTGCCGGCGTTACGGTCGGCGGGATTCTTCGGATCGAGACCGCGCGCCAACTCCCAAGCGTCGGGAATGCCGTCGCGGTCGGTGTCGGCCGGGGCCGGCCCGGAGCGCAGGGCGGGGAAACCTCCGACCTCCTTTTGCGAATCGAGGACTTTGCCGCGACGATGGCGCACGTCCTCGACCACGCGCGCGTCGACGGCATCCCGGTGCAACGAGGCGCCGGCCCGCGCCAGCACGAGATCGGCCGCTTCGGCGGCCGGCTGCGTCTGCGGGAGCGCGGCGCCCAACTCTGCGGGCGCTCCGGCTTTCCAATCGGAGAGTTTTCCCGCGTAGCCGTAGTTGCCGTAGGGTTTGAGCCAGCGTTTGAAATCGAGTGCGGCATAGTTGTCCTGTGAGAGGTCGTCGCGACCCTCGAAGATGTTGCCGCTCATGTAGCCCTTGCCGAGATCGGGGAGACTCCCCTTCAGTGCGATGGGCAGCTTGGTCAAGTCGCTGGCGGGACCGGGGCGCCAGACGTTGTTGATGCAATTGATAAAGTGGTCGCAGAAGTTTGCCGTGCCGGGACTGCTCCAGTTGTAGATGAGATTGTTTCGGAAATCCACGATGTAGCTCGGCGGCGCGGTGGCGCTGCCCAGCGAGGGATGCCGGTCGCGGCACGTGGCAATCAGGTTGTGGTGCAGGGTGATGCTGCCCGACAAATCGCGATACGACGCCGCCATCGCGTGCGCTCCCTTGCCGTGCAGGCTTTGGTTGAGCGCTTCACTGATGATGCACCATTGCAGCGTGAAATTGCCGCCGCGTCGCAGGTCATGCGTGCCGTCAATCGCCCAACTCAACGAGCAGTGGTCGAAGATCACCCGATCGATGTCATCGGTCGTAAGCGTGTCGTCCGCGCCTTTGGTCCCCGGCGGCTTGTTTTCGTCGCCGAGTCGGAAGCGCACATAGCGCACGACGACGTCAGTGACGTTGCGCACTTGGGTGGAAAAATCGCGAATGGTGATGCCGTCGCCGGGTGCGGTTTGGCCGGCGATGGTGAGGAACGATTTGTTAATTTGCAGCGCGCTTTTCAGGAGTATCATCCCCGAAACGTCGAAGACGATGGTGCGCGGTCCGGTTGCGGAGCGAATGCCCTCGCGCAACGAGCCCGGCCCGGCGTCGTCGAGACTGATCACATGATAGACGTCGCCGCCGCGCCCACCCTTCGCGAAGCGCCCGAAGCCTTCGGCCCCCGGAAACGCGGGCAGCGGCGCGTCCGCCGCAGTGGCCGCGATCGT
>JBDSGI010000599.1:0-15483 GCA_039919035.1 Opitutaceae bacterium | reverse complement strand
CGGCAGCCCGGCCGCGCTTGCCTTGATCGACCTGAGGGTGGCACCCTGCCATTGCGCACCGCTTAACCATGGTCCCACTGATCATTTTGATTCTCGTGCTGGGGTTGGTGGTGTTTCCGATCTGGGTGATCGTCCGGATGCTGGCGCTGGGCCGGGAGAACAACGCGCTCGCCGAAAAACTCGCCGAACTGGAGCGCGAGTTGCGCATCGAGCGCGACCAGCGCCGCCGTTCAGCGGCTGAGGTCACACCGCTCGCCGTCACACTCCCGGTTTCCGTCTCACCACCGGCTCCGGCACCGAGCGCGCCGCCCGTGGTCAGCCCGCCGCCACCCGTCGTGCTCGCGGCGACACCGCCGCCGCTCGTCGAACTTCCCCTGCCCCTCATCCCGGCGGAAAGTGAACCTGCCGTTGAACCGCCCCCGATTTCACCTCCGCTGGCGGAGTCACCGGCCCGCCCCGCGATCAACTGGGAACAGTTCATGGGCGCAAAACTCTTCGCGTGGCTCGGCGGGCTCGCGGCGTTTCTCGCGGCGGCTTTCTTCGTTAAATACTCCTTCGAGCATAACTTGATCCCGCCCGAAATGCGCGTCGCAATCGGGTATCTGTTCGCCATTGGACTCGTGATCGGCGGGCTTAAAATTCCGCGCGAGCGCTACGACGTCACGGCTCAGACCCTCATCGCCACGGGCATCGTCTCGCTCGACGGCGTCACTTTCGCCTGCAACGCCCACTACCACTTTCCGTTCTTCGGCCTAGTGCCGACATTCCTCCTGATGGCCCTGATCACCGCGGCGGCCTTTCTGCTCGCCGTGCGGCTGGAGGCGCGGGTGATCGCCGTGCTCGGCATCCTCGGCGGTTTTCTCACGCCCACTCTCCTCTCAACCGGCGTGGACAATCCCGCCGGTCTCTTCGGTTATCTGGCGTTGCTCAATATCGGGCTGATCGCGGTCGCGCTGCATCGGCGTTGGGATTTCCTCCTGCCCCTCGGCGCCGGCGGCACGATCCTGATGCAGTTCGGCTGGGCGGAAAGATTTCTAAACGCCGCCAAGGCCCCGACCGCGATGATCGTGTGCCTTTCGTTCTGCGCGCTGTTTCTCGCCGCCTACTTTGTCGCACGGCGGGTGGGTCGTGGCGCGGCCAGCCTGAACGCGACTCCTGACGAGCACGGACAGGCTGACCGTGCTACGGGCGCCACTAAGCGTCGCGTCCCGCTCGCGTTTAGCTCCTGCGCGGTGGCGTTTCCGGTCGTGGCGCTGCTGTTCGCCACGCGGTTTCTCGGCTACGGCTCAGTGGCGGCGCAGCCGGGCCTGCTCTTCGCCTTCGTCTTCGCCGCTGATCTTTGTCTGCTGGCGCTCGCGTGGTTCGACGAGGAACTGCCCAAGCTCCACCTCGGAGCAGGCGTCGCCGTCTTCGCGCTGCTCGCGGCGTGGACGGGCGCACATCTCACCACGGCGCTGCTACCCTGGGCGCTCGCCGCCTACCTCTTGCACGCGGCGCTGCACACGGCATTTCCGCTCGTGCTGGAGCGCCACCGGCCCGGCGCCGCGCCGACATTCTGGAGCCAACTGTTTCCGCCGCTCGCGTTGCTGCTGATGGTCGGGCCGCTGCTGAAACTCGACGCCGTCTCCCTCGCGTTCTGGCCCTGCGTGCTGCTGGTTGATCTCATCGCCATCGGACTCGCCCTCGTCACAGCGTCGCTCGTCGGCGTCGCCGTCGTGCTCGTGCTCACCCTCGGCGCGACGGGCCTGTGGATGTTTCACGGCACGGTCACGGCGGGCGCCACGTCCGAATTCCTCTTCGTCATCGGTGGGTTCGCGGTGATCTTTTTCGCGGCGGGGATTTTTCTCTCCCGCCGGCTCGGGATGCGCATCGCCGCGGCCAATGAAAAGACGGCCGCGATCTTTGGCGACGCCCGCGCGCAAATTCCGGCGATTTCCGCGCTGTTGCCATTCTTGCTGCTCGTGATGATGACGCAACGCCTGCCGCTCGCGAATCCCTCGCCGGTCTTCGGCCTCGCGCTACTGCTCGTCGTGCTGACGCTCGGCCTCACCCGCCTGCTCGCGATCGCGTGGTTGCTCGCGTGCGCGCTAGCGGGCGTGGCCGCGCTGGAATACGCGTGGCGCTCCCGCCATCTAACCAATGCCGAACCGGCGATCGTGCTCGGCTGGTTCGTCGGCTTCCATGCGGTGTTCGCGCTTTTCCCATTTTTGTTTCGTTCGCGGTTCGCCGCGCTCACCGGACCGTGGGCCGTCGCCGCGCTGGCGGGCGTCGCGCAGTTTCCCCTCGTCTATCAACTGATCGAGCGGTGGCAGCCGAACAATTTCATGGGCGTGCTGCCCGCGCTCTTCGCCCTGCCACCGCTCGTCAGCCTCATCGCGATGCTGCGCGCGCCCATCGCCGACGAGCGCGCGCGGCTCAACCAACTCGCGTGGTTCGGCGGCGTGGCGCTGTTTTTCGTCACGCTCATCTTCCCGATTCAATTCGAGCGCCAATGGATCACCGTCGGCTGGGCGCTGGAGGGTGTGGCCTTGCTCTGGTTCTTCCACCGCGTGCCCCATCCGGCGCTGCGCGCGACCGGCGTCGTCCTACTCGCCGTCGCCTTTGCCCGCCTCGCGCTCAACTCCGAAGTGCTCGGCTACCACCCGCGCGGAGCGGCGATTTTCAACTGGTATCTCTACACCTTTGGCATCGTCGCCGCCGCGCTGTTCGTTGGCGCGCGCCTGCTCGCCCCGCCCCGCGAACGCACGCTGGGCGTCAACGCCCCCGCGCTCCTCGGCACGCTCGGCACTGTGCTCACGTTCCTCTTGCTCAATATCGAGATCGCCGATTTCTTCAGCACGCGGGGCACGCGCGCCTTGGTGTTTGAATTCTCCGGCAACTTTGCGCGCGACATGACCTACACCATCGCGTGGGCGCTCTTTGCGCTCGCGCTACTGCTCGTAAGCTTCGCGAAAGCCATCCGTGCCGGACGTTACGCGGCGCTCGTGCTCCTCGGCGTCGCGCTGCTGAAGCTCTTCTTCCACGATCTCGCGCACCTTGAGGCACTCTACCGGATCGGCGCCTTGTTCGCCGTCGCCGTTATCGCGATTCTCGCCTCGTTTGCCTACCAGCGTTTTCTGCCCGGCCATGAGAAAAAACCGTCCGACCAACCCTGATTGCCACGCCCGCTGGGCCCCGCTGGCGCTCGCCTTGTTCGCGCTCGCACCGCTCCGCGCCTTCGAAGTCTCGGAGTGGAAGAATCGGCAGACGCTGCGCGTCGACACGCCGGGCACCGTGACCTTCGCGCTGCCGCCGGAAACGCTGGATGCCGCGCGCGCCGACCACGGCGATCTTCGCCTGCTCGATCCGGCGGGACGAGAGGTCGCCTTCGGGCTGAGTCGCATGACGCCGCCCGCGGTTCGCCCTACGCCTGCGAAAGCGTTTCGCAGCACACTCACCGCCACCGCAACCGAAGTGGTCATCGACACCGGTGATACCAGAGGCACGTCACTCGTGCTCGCGAGTCCGGCGCCCAACTTCCTCAAAGCCGCGCGCATCGAAACGTCCGCCGACGGCGTAACGTGGCGTCTCGCGGGAGACGGCGTGCCGCTCTTCCGCCAATTCGGCGCCGAGCAGCTCGCCGTGCCGGCCGCCGCCGCGTTTGTCCGCATCACGCTCGACGATTCACGCTCCCGGCCTGTCCCCATCACCGGAGCGATGGTCGTTTCGCGCACCGCCTCACCGCCCGTGGCCGTGCCGCTCGGCGTCCGCATTGCGCGGCGCGAGGAATTCGCTGGCGAAACGGTCCTTGCCCTGGAACTCGACGCGGCGCACACGCCACTCGACAAGCTGGAATTTTCCACCCCCGAACGACTCTACACGCGGCGCGTGACGATCGGCGTCCGTGAACTGGGCGAAGGCACGGCCGTCGAGCGCACGCTTACCACCGGCACTATTTTTCGCGTCGCGTTCGAGGGCGACGCCCCGGTGTCACAATCAACCGTTCGGCTCGGCTTTGTCCCGCCCACGCGTGAGCTCATCGTGCATATCGTCAACGGCGACAGCCCGCCGCTGGCATTCCCCGCAGTGGCGCTCACCCGCCATGAGGTGCGCTGTTATTTCGATGCCGCCGTCGTCGGAGATTACACGCTCCTAACCGGCAACGAACGCGTGACCGCACCGCGCTACGATGTCGCCGGCTTTCGACCCGGGCCCGACGTTTCCGTCTCCGCCCTCACGCCCGGCCCACTCACGCCGAATCCCGGCTACCGCGCGCCTGAAACTCTCCCCGGCACGACGCTCCTCGGCGCGGCAATCGATCCCGCGCCGTGGCGTTTTCGCAAAGCCGTCCAAGTCACCACGCCCGGCGTGCAACAACTCGAACTTGATCTCGACGTGCAGGTGCGGGCGCAGGCCGGTTTTGGCGATGTGCGGCTCGTGCGCGATGGCGCACAGGTGCCCTACTTGCTGGAGCGGCCCGCGCTCTCGCGTTCGCTCGACCTCACGCTCAAGCCCGCCAACGACCCGTCGCGTCCGCGCCTGAGCCGGTGGGAAATCGCGCTGCCGCAGGCGGGGCTCCCGCTCACGCGCCTCACGCTGTCCTCCCCGACGCCGCTGTTTCAACGCCACCTCCGCGTCTTCGAAACCGTAACCGACGACCGCGGCAACCGCCACGAACGCACGTTCGCCACGGGCGAATGGAGCCACACGCCGGGCGAGGCGCGTCCGGTTACGCTTCCCCTCAATAGCACGCCCGCGACCGCCACGTTGATCGTCGAGACGGACAATGGCGACAACCCGCCCATCGCGCTCACGACCGCGACCGCCACCCACGGAGTCGTGCGCCTGCTGTTCAAAACCGAGGCCGCGCCCGTCGCGCTCTACTACGGCAACGCGCAGGCGACCTCGCCGCGCTACGATCTCGCGCTCGTGGCGGGGCAAATCCTCACCGCGCCCAAAATCGCCGCGACCCTCGGGCCCGAGGAGAACGCGCGGCCCGAGGGCTGGGCCAAACACGCACTGGCCGGCGCCAGCGGCGGCGCGCTGTTTTGGGCCGTGCTCGCGCTCGTCGTCATGGGCCTGCTCGGCGTCGTCGCGAAGCTGCTGCCGAAGCCGCCCGCCGCGTCAACCTGACACCGGACGCAGGCCGGCCGCGCGGGCGTTGAAGGCCGTGAGCAATTCCGTGTGTTCGGTCGCATCGCTGCCATCCGCGTGCACGAGCCCCCGGCCGAACGGCGCGCGTTCGCCCCGTTCATCCTCCCAGCGCGACCAAGCGTAGCCGACGACGGCAGAATGCCGCGCCACCCGATCGAGCGCGAGCCGCGCGCGCCGCAGCATCCGTTCGACGGTGGTGAGCCGGCTGGCCCGCGCGCCGGATTGCGGTCGCAAAAACTCCTCGCCCACCCAACTGACCTCGCCCGCGATTACCGGATGGGCCGGCTTGTCGCCGAGTGCCGGCAGTTCGGTCCAGTGGGGCATCGCCACATCGACCGCCGGGTAAACCGCCACGCCGAGCACGGCGGCACCGACGGCGCGCGGAAAACGGCAGCCCACCAGGAGGTGATTCGGATCCGCGGCGCGAATCGCCGCGGCAGTGATGGCAAAGTAACGCCGCGCAAATTCCCGGGCCCAGCGCGCGTCATCCCGCAAGTAAGCGCGAGTGCGCAGCCCGCGCTCGGCCCGGGTCATCTCGCGCACGACCTCCTTGTTCGCCAACGGCACGCCCCACGCCTGCGCCAGGGCGTCGAGCCGGCCGGCATGCAGCGCGAGGGCAAATTCCCACGCTGCGTGATACGCCGGAAAATTCGGTTCCAGACTCAGGCAAACCTGCAGCAGCGAAGGTCGTCCGTCGCCGGCCGGCGGGCCCCAGCCAAGTTGGGCATCGCTCACCCACCCGATCAACTCGCGGCAATCTTTCTGGGGAGCGCAGACTTCCCGCGCGCGATCGCCGACGAGGTCGCGCCACTCCGGATCGAATACATCAGGCAGGCGCACGCCGCCGCTCGCAATGATGCGTCCGGCGTCGGCCAGCTCCGCCGATGCGATAAACGGCCATCCATCGTCTCGCCCCACGGCGCTGTCGCCCGGAAGTCCAACGGCGTTGAAGCCCCAGCCGCGCAATAGGGCCAACGAATCCGGAGCCAGCGCGCCATCACTGCTCGGCTGCGGCGGCTTCACGCCATGCACGCCGCGCAAAAAAAACGGCGCGCCCGCAGGATCCGCCAACCACCAGCGACCCGTGACCCCCTGCCCGACGTGGAAAAACCCGCCCCGACCGCGCCCGCTCCCCGACCGCAGAAAATCGGCTACGGGCACCGCAACCTCGTCGACGGGCAGCATCGCGGGCGGTTACTTGTCCTTCCCGCCGCCGCGCCTCGCGCCCTTGCCGCCGCCCACCGCGAGCACGGTGCCGGCGAGCAAACCCACCGCGAAGATCCCGAAGTAAATCAGGCCGGCGGTGGCGTGAAGGGGTTTTTTCTCGGTAATGCCCGCGACCGGGAACCGGAAGTCGATCTCGTGCGTGTTATTCATGCCCACATAGAGCATAACGAAGAGGATCGCGAGAAACACGATGGTTTTGACGACGGCTTTGAGCATGGGCGAATTGCCGGGAGGTGCTAAGGCCCGGTCGCGCGCTCCGCAAACGGAAACGCGCCCGGCCATCCGGGGGACAGATTCTCCGTAACCTTTCGCCGACCGCGCGGTTCTCTCACCCTAACCCAACCATGTCCCGCCGCCGTGATTGCTGCCCTAGACGAAATTCATGTCCCTCCGCGTCCCGCTCTGGTTAATCGCAGCTGCGTTTCAACCACCGTGGACCCGACGACCGCACAGCGTTCCGACCATGCCCTGATGCTCGCCGTGCGCGGCGGCGAACTCGACGCGCTCGGCGAGCTCTTTGAGCGCCATCACGGCCCGCTTTTCGGGTTCCTCGTGAAGCTCACGGGTCACCGCGAGGCGGCCGAGGATGTCGCGCAGACGGTGTTTCAACGCATGCTGAAATACCGGCACACCTATCGTGACGAGGGCAGCTTCGCCGCCTGGATGTATCACCTCGCGCGCCGTTGCGCGGCGGATCACTTCCGCAAGAGCAACGCGGCGCCGCACCCCACCGATCCGTCTGACCTGCAGGCACACGCCGACGATGCGCCGCACGCCGCCCATCAAGCCACGGTGGGCGATGACCACGCACTGCTCCGCACCGCCCTCGCCCGCCTTGATCATGGTGATCGGGAGGTGCTTCTCCTCGCCCGCTTTCAGGAACTCTCCTTCGCCGAAATCTCCGGTATTCTCGAATGCTCGGTTGGCGCCGCCAAAGTCCGCGCCCACCGCGCCCTGCGCGAACTGCGCGCCATCTATCTCCGGCTACAACACGGCCATCCGAACGTCGCGGGGAGCGAGTGACGGGTAGCGAGCATCCCGCCAACCCGCCTTGATCGACTCCCCACCCGCTACTCGCTACCACTACTTTTCTCACCCATGACCTGCCAACGCACCCGCGACATTTTGCCCGACTTGCTCGACGAGCGCTCCGTTTCCGGTGCCGCCAGCGAGGCCCGCGCCCACCTCGCCGGTTGCGTCGGTTGCCAGCGCGAGCTGGCCGGTCTCACGGAAACCGCGACTGCGCTCGACACCATGCCCTTGCCCCAGCCTTCACCGCGCCTGCGCCAAAACTTTTATGCCATGGTCGAGGCGGAGAAGCAGGCCGACGCCATCAACCCGCTGGCGTCAGCACGCCCGCAAGGTCCGATGCGTCCAGCAGGATGGCGTTGGTTTTTTGTCCCGTTCGCCGCGTGCGCGCTCCTCGCCGTGGGATTTTTCACCGGGCGGCAGGCGACTCCTGTGCAGGTGGCTGACGACACGGCCACGCGGACGGAACTCAAGAAACTCCAAGAGCAGGTGAACAAGATGGGCCGGCTTGTCGGTTACTCCCTCCTCCAACAGCAGCAAGGCCCGGCCAACGACCGACTTCGCGGTGTGCTCGCCTCGGCACAGGCGGAAAAACCCAGCGACAAAGTCCTTGACGATCTTATCAGCGCGCTCGCGTTCGATCCCAACGCCAACATCCGCCTTCGGGCGCTCGAAGCCCTCTCGTCCCATGCGGACCGCGCGCTCGTGCGCGCCGGCGTGCTGGCCGCGCTGCCCCGCGAGCAAAACCCCCTCGTGCAGCTGGAACTGATCGACTTTGTCGCCGCCGCGCGCGACCGCGCCGCCGCGCCCGCCCTCGAACGACTCGCGCAGAGCGAGGGCGCGGACCGCAGTGTGCGAGACGCCGCTTCCCTCGCCTTGGCGCGATTCTAATCCCTTTCCACAACCCATCCAACTGCCAACGCGACCCAGCAGATTATCCTCCAACCCTCACGCCCGCCGTTTGCCACTATGAAATCTATTCGCCGCATTTTTCTCGTCCTTGCCCCCGCCACCGCGCTGTTCGCCGCCCAGTCCGAATCAAACACCAGCACCATTGCGTTCTCCGATCCCGCGAAGTCCGGCCGGCTTGAAGTTCGACTGGCCCGGGGCGACGTCCGCATCCAAGGCGCCGACACGGCCGCGGTGACCGTGAACTCCGTGGCCAAACCCGCCACGAGCGCGCCGCGCAAGGACGGCCTGCGCGTCATTAGCTCCGCCGCGAGTTTTTCTCTCACCGAGAAGGACAATCTCGTCGTGCTCGACGCCACCGCCGATGGCTGGGGCGTAAAGAACAAGCCGGAGTTCAATCTGACCGTGCCCCGCGGCACCGCCGTCGTCGTGCAGAATTCCTGGGGCGGCGACATCACCTGCGCCGGGATCGCGGGAAACTTGGAGATTAATTCGATGAACGGCGAAGTCCGCCTCGACGAAATTTCCGGGGGCGCGGTGGTCTCCACCATGAACGGCGAAATCCGCGCCAACATCCGCGAACTCCGCAAGGGCAGCCCGCTGTCGTTCACTTCCATGAATGGCGAGGTGGTCCTGCGCGTGCCGGCCGACGCCGGGGCCACTGTGCGGCTGCGCACCCAAAACGGAGCGGTGCTGACCGATTTCGACGAGACGGCGCTCGTCACAAAAACCGAGAGCACCGCACGCACCGGCGGCAGCACCCCCTACGGCCACCGGGGTCTGCCCGAGCAGGTGCAGGAGCGCATCCGTCATGCGACCCAGGTAAGCGTGACCGCCGTCCACGAGGCGATTGCGGCCGTTAAAGACGGTTTCGAGGCGGCCAAAGAACGCAACGACGCCCTCGACCACGAGGCGGAAGTGGCACGGGGCAGTGCCACGAAAGATTCAGCCCCGGTCACCACGGGCAAACCATCCACCGTCCCCAAGCCGCCCCGCGCGCCCAAACCAGTCATCGCCACCATCTCCGGCGGTAAATTGGTGACCGGCACCCTGAACGGCGGCGGCGCCGAGATTAGTGTCTCGACCATGAACGGGGACGTGACGCTGCGGAAGCTCGACGCGAAGTAAGGCTCGCCCGAGCCCATTTCCGTTGCCGCTCTCTCCCCCGCAAGGCGGCGCCGAGGCTCAGGGCACCTCGTATATCTCCACAATGACGACGCCCCCGCCGCCGTCGGCGCTGCTTACTTGCACACTGTATTGTCCCGGAATTACTGTTACAAGGATGGCGGCGTCCTTCGTAGACGCATTGGTCAGGGCAAAGGCCCCCACCGACGCAAACCCGGCACTGAGCGCGGTCGTGCCACCCCAGTCATTGTTTTGATCGATTCTCACGCCTCTCGCATTGTCGAACAACTCGAGCTTCGGATCGGTCATCACGCCAGGGATGTTGAACGGGGCAAGGCCAAGCGTCGGGCCGACGGCGCGCACCAGCACGGTCTTGTTGGTGGGACCATCGATCACGAAACCGGCGGTGAGTGTGGTCCCCGCAACGATCTGCTTCAGCACGGAGACATTGATCAGGCGCGGCGTGGTGGCGGTAAGCGCACCGCTGGGCGTGGCGTCGTATAGCTCCGCGATCACCGTGCCAGTCCCCGTGCCGCTATCGCTCACTTGCACGGTGTAGTTGGCGGGAAGAAGGGCGGACAGCGAGAGGCCGGCATCCTTGGAGGTGGCCGCGGCATAGGGAAACGCGCCGACTTGCGCAAAGGCTGCCGCCAGCGCCGGGGCGCCCGCCCAGTCGTCGTTGGCTGCGACGGTGACGCCGCTCCCTTGGTTAATCAGCGCCAATTTGGGATCGGGCAGCACGCCGCTGACGCCGAGTTGAGTGAGCGCCGGGCCGGCGGCCCGCACGACGATCGCCTTTGTCCCCCCGGTGCCGGCCCCGCCGATGACCGTGCCAATGGTCATCACTTCTCCCTGAGTCAGCGGCGCGAGCACCGAGAGGTTGATGAGCCGGCTAAAGTTTGAGCCATTGAGAAAGGGCGGAGGGATGACGAAGTCCTTCGGGTTATGCGGATCGGTGCCGGCGCGATATTCAGCCAGGTTACTCTGACCGTCGCCGTCAGCGTCGAGGCTGGCATCCGCCGGGTTATAGGGATCGAAACCGTGCGCGATCTCCCAGGCATCGGGCATTCCGTCGCCGTCACTATCAGCGGTGAGCCGGGGGTTCGCCACGCCCGGCGTCGGCAGCATCATGATGATGGTGCCAGTGCTGTCCGAAGAGCGACCCTGGGCAATGTCGGTGCGCTGCGGGCCATAGCTGACATAGTCGAGGAGAGTGAGGCCGGGAGAGATAAACCCGATTTCCCCCTGCAGCGGTGACAGCTTGAAATTGGCGTGGTCCGCGCCCTGCGACGTATCACCGTCGGCCTTGAACACCAGGAAACCGCCCGCCGGAATAAACGTGAGTGCGCGGATCGGGCTGCGCTTGGGCCAGCCCACCGGATTGTCCGAGAGGAAATGACCGCCAATATCCACCGGTAGCGCGCCAGGGTTGTAAAGCTCGATAAAGTCATTCACGAACCGCACGGTCGCGTCGGTCAGCCATTCGTTGATCCGCACGGCGCTCGCGGGTGCCTGAGCGGCGAGGAGATTGGCGGCGCCGAAGGTTGGGCGGCACAGTGCCCATGTGCCATCCCCGGCGCGGCCGATGGAGAAATCGGCGAGCTGTTGTCCCCAAGAGACCTTGTCCGCAATGCCTCCGCCGGCGGCGGCGCTGCGGGTGAGCGTTAGGCTGTCGCCGCTCGCACTGAGGGCGAATCCGGTCTTCGGTTCCGGCACGGCGACGTTGCTGCTCGCGTAGAGGACGAGATGCGCGCCCGGTGCGAGCGTCGTGCCACTGGGCAGGGTGTATTTGAACGGCAGCGCGGGGTTCTCGGTGAGCCCCCAGCCGCCGAGGTCAGCGGCGGCGTTGCCGACATTCGCGAGTTCGATCATATCGGGAAACACGGTGCCGAAACCCTTGGTCACGGTGTTACTCGCGAGCACTTCATTAATGCGAACGATCGCCGCGGGGGCGGGCGGCACATAACTGGTGTCCACTCTCCATGCCGCGCTACTGATCCGGGAGCTAGCCCCTAGGTCGGGACTGTCCTGATAGAAACCGGCGTCGTTCTTGCCGACGACCTCGAGGGTGTGCGTGCCGTTCGCAAGACCCGTGAGCGCGATGGGAGTGGCGGTGGGCGTCTCCGCACTCCACGCGGCGCCATCGAGCCGCCATTTGTAGTGCGTCCAACCGGATCCGTTGGGGAACTGTGCCGCTCCCGTAGGGATACCGAAGCCGGTCATGAGCGTGCCAACGGTGACCGTCGCGGTGGTCGCGTTGGTCGTGCCGGTCGGGGCGCCGCCGAGGCTGACGCCAAGGGGACGGATGCCACCCTTATCTGCGCCGTTCGGGCCGGTGCCGCGCGCCGGCGAGCGCGCATCGAGGCCGAACTGCTGCCGAATCTCCTGGGCGACCCGACGGTAGTTGTCCTTGGTCGGGGTTGGAATGTTCGACGCACCCGTCGCGGCATCCACCGCCACATCCTTCAGCATGGCCGGCTCGCTGGTATTCCCCGAGCCGGGACCGGACCACGTAATGCCGGCGGGAAAAAGGTTGTTGTTAAACGTGACCTGCTCGGCGCCGGAATAGTTTCGCACCAGTTTTTCGGCGGAGTGGATGATGTTCCCTTCAACGTAAAGCCCCCGAGCGCCGGGGTGACCGTCGTCTGAGACGTTAAAGACCGAGGGCAGGAAAACATTCGGCCGGTTAACGATATCCTCCAGCCGATCCTCGCTGCCGCGCGAGTTCTGGTCGACGACGGTATTGTTGAGAAAGGTGAAAAAATTTCCCTCCTTCGCGGTCAGCACTTGATCCACATCGTAGAAGAGATTGCCGACGATCGTGATTTCCGACGTCTGGCCGCTGTCATCACCTCCGCTGATCGCGCTGGCGGAGTCCGGAGACCCAAGGCGATGGACGTGCATGAAGATATTGCCCTCGATCCATGCGTCGGTGCCGTCGATGTCGAGCACGTCATCGGTCGCACCGACAAAGACATTATTGTAAACTTGGAAGAGCGTGCCCGGACGATTCGCCCCGGTGAAGTCGACCACGTCGTTGTAGTTATTCCGGTTGAGGCTGAAGCATTTTCCAAAAAAAGAATCGCGAATGATCGCGCGTCCGCCGGCCGGCGGGATGCCGTTCCCATGCACGCCCTCGAAGTAGGCGGTCGCATCCGTGGTGGGGAAAATACAGTTGCTGACTATGAAGGAGCCCCCGTCGAGATGCAGGTAGGCAACATCGGTGCGGAGCCACTCGCAGTAGTCGAGGATGACATTCGAGTTTTCCGCACACGTCACCGCCGGGTCGCCGCCGTGATTAAAGAAGACGTGGTAGAGGTGCGTCTCCGGGGATCCGGCCGCGCCATTGATGAGGATCGTTCCGCCGTCACCGATGGTTCCCGGAGCACGGGTGAAGTAGATGGGCTTCGCCTCCGTTCCTTCGGCGAGGATACGCCCACCGGCGGCCACCGTGAGCCCCACGCCCGGGGCCAGATAGATCGTCGCTCCCGGCTCGATGGTCAGCGTCACGCCGTTGCTGACGGTGAGCGGAGCGGTCACCCGATAGGGGCCTCCTGCGGCCGTCCACGTGGTGTTGGAGGAAATCGTGCCGGCTACATTCGCCACGCTGCCGTCGTCATACCACACTTCGTAATAGGTCCGCTCAATTTCAGCGGCGGTGGTGTCAAAAGCCTGAATGAGCACGCGGTTGATGCCGGGCAGGAGCGCGACACCCGAAAGCGACCATTCGCCAATCGCGATATCGTAGGTATTCGTTTGGGCTTGGGTGGTCGCCACCTTCCACGGCACATAGTTTGCGGCGACGCCGTTGACCTTCACACTCTGCGTGCGCGCGGGGTCAGATTTGCCGACGAGGTTGCAGGTCGCCGTCCTCGTCATTGGATAACCGGTCGGGGTGTCAACTGCGGGACCACCGGTGACACCCAAGCGGGCATTGACGAGCTCGCTCACGTAGGCGTGACGCCACGCATACCACGCCTTCCGATCGGCAATTTGCTTCGCGTCGACGACGCCCTTGAGGACTTGGTCGACCAAGGCGTTGACATTTTCAATCGAGAGCGGGCCACTGAGCAAATCTTGAAGCTTCGCGAAATACAGCGGAGCGAAGGTTGGGTGGCGCAGGAAAGGGTAGAGCGGAGTCGGAGTGAGCGGGGCGAAGTTGCCCGAGACATGCCGGATCATCTGGAAAATATCTTCAGTTCCGGTCGCCGGGCTGTCGCCATCGCCCAGGACGGTGTCGAGATCGTAGGGGATGAGCCGGGCGCGGGGATCGGCGACGCCGATATAAAGATAGAAATCGTCCCCGTAACCGTTGCCGAGGTTCGTCTCCCCGTTGCCGATGAGCGCCTGGGCGGCAAACCACCTCATCCACTGATCCACATCGACCTTTGCCTGCACGGCAGTGACGTAGTCCGCATCCCACGTGGGCGTCGCGAGCAAAGAGGTAAAACGTCCTTTCGCCAACGTTTGGGTCAGGGCGATGAGGTCACTCCAATTGTCCTCCGAGGTGTTCGTGTTTTTGGAGTAAACGTTACGATAGGGGTCGCCGCCGTTTAGCCCGGCAGGAGGCAGGTAGGTGAAGTCGCCTTCCTGATAGGGCGGCCAATCGGTGCGCCGGACCGCGTAGATATTGCCGCTGCTGTCATTCGGGAAATGATGGCTCGCGAAATCAGAATCCTGATACTCATTGCAAACATAAAAACCATAAGTCGGCGGCGTCGGCGCGCCGCTCGTCGGGTCCGCGTTATTCACCCGAACCTGGATTTGGCGTGATTCCGGCGCACTCAAGCCGGCGTGGCGCAGGAAGGCGCTGCCGAGCAGCTGGAGGTGGGTGTATTGGGAGTTGAGATTCAGAGTGGTTCGCCCCTTCCAATTCCGGTCGTTCGGAATCGCCACGGCGAGGCTCTCGGGCTGCCGGGTGGCGCTGCTGTGACCGCGGTTGCGCACCCCGGTCGAGTAGCGCAGCTCTGAACTTGTGCCGTCCACGGTGATGAAGGTCGCGTTGAAGTGTGCATGGCTGGAGCCGCCATCCCCAAGGTTGATCTCGGTGAGCGTCGTGCGGTCGGCGGACTTCATCACGACCCGATAAACCGGCATCGTCCCAGTATAGATCTTGTTGTCCACTTGATAGAGACAGTTCTGCGATTGTTCCGCCACCAACGGATCGCGGGGGCTGGCGCTGTTGAGCGCCGGCGCCGGCCAAGTGCGCGCCCGTGTGCCGTCGGTCGCGGAAATATAAAACTCCATGATCGTGCCATCCGCTGCGGCGGGAAGTCCCGCGCCAAAAACGTGATCCCCCGCGGCACCGTCATCATGCGCGCCATCGTCGAACATCGGCGCGGACGTCCAGCTCGCCGTGCCGTCCCTGCGATAGCTAACCGTCACGGTCACCGCCACGCCGCGATCGTCCAACACCGTCGCGTTCACCGTGACGGCTTGTGTGCTCGTTGGCACCAGCGGAAAATGCCGCACGGCAGTCACGACTGGCGCGATATCCGAGGCGGCAATGCTGTTCGCCGCCCCGGGAGTGCCCTGGGCCGTCGTGCTCGCACCCCAGTTTTGCCCGCGGTTGTTGTCGAAAGCCGCGTTAATCAGCTCTAGAGATTTCCCTTGGCCGTCCGCCTGGCTGCGCCATCGCCAACCGCGGTGCCCGTCGTCCAAATTATCGCGCTCGCGCGTGGCCCAGTCGCCATCGTCAGCGTAATCCACCTGGTCTATTTTCACCCCGCGACTATCCTTGAGGACGATGGAATCCGCCGAGTTGGAGAGTCGGCCCGACCAGCCTGCCACGACGTTTGTCACCGCCGGGTATTTCGCGGCAAAGGCCGCGCGGTCCGCCGCCACGACCAGGTAGCCACCCGCGGCGATGGCAACGCTGGGAAAGGTGAAGGAAACTCCGCTGGTAAAACTCCACCCGTCCAAGCTTACGGATGTCGCGCCGGTGTTGTGGAGTTCGATATACTCCTCCGTCGTCGTTTCCGAAGAAGGGTGAAACATGATTTCGTTGATCACCACGTCCGCACGGAGGAGCGCAGGCAGAACGAGGACGACGAGAGGAGC
>JBDSGI010000598.1:0-3109 GCA_039919035.1 Opitutaceae bacterium | reverse complement strand
GTGCAGATCATCGTCGAGGCGGCGTAGAACACGCGGCCCACCGGATTAAGATTGTCCTCGATCCGGTCACCGGCGGCTGGCTCCACGATCAACCAGGTGCCATCGGGTTTCAGCGACGACCGCACGTGCTTCGCCGCGCCGACGGGATCGCCCATGTCGTGCAAGCAGTCGAAAAAGGCGACGAGATCGAATTCCTTGCCCGGATAGGCCTTGGAGGCGGCCACCTCAAACGTCACCCGATCGCCGACCCCTGCCGCTTGGGCCGCAGCGCGGGCGCGTTCGACGGACGGCGCATGATAGTCGTAACCGATGAAAGTCGATTTCGGAAACGCCTGCGCCATGAGGATGGTCGAGGCCCCGTGCCCGCAGCCCACGTCGGCCACTTTTCCACCGGCCTTGAGCTTGGCCTCCACGCCGTTCAGCGCCGGAATCCACGAGGTGATCAGATTGGCCGCATAACTCGGTCGGAAGAAACGCTCCGTTCCCTCGAAGAGGGCCGCGCAGTGCTGGTGCCAGCCGAACCCGAAGCCCGTCTTGAACGTCTCGCGGAGCTGCGGCTCATCGATGACCGTGGACGCGATGATCTGATACGCCGCCGGCAGGTAAGCCGGGCCAGTGCTCACCGCGAGCAGGAGCGCCTGTTCATCGGGCAACGTGAACTTCCCCGCCGCCGGATCGTATTCGACGTAGCCGCTCGCCGCCTGCGCGCACAGCCACTCCTTGACATAGCGCTCGTCCGTCTCGGTTTTCTTGGCGACATCACCGGGGGTCAGAGGACCGGCGCCGGCCATGGCGCGATAGAGGCCTAGCCGTTCACCGGTAATGATCAGGGCGGTTTGAAAGGCGGCGCCCATGTCATTGAGGGCTCGGCCGAGAAACGCATTCAGCTTGTCTGGGTTCACATTCAATTTCGGAGCATTCATGGATCACTCTTCCTTGTTGTGGGCGATTCGTGCTTTGCGGCTGCAGCGCACGATCGTTTCCGGGGGGTGCGACACGAGGGGAACTTCCCGGAGGAAACGCCCGGGAGCCGGCGGACACAAGCCGTGAATTATCCGCCGGGGAACTCCGGGCGAACGACAAATCCCCAAGGCCCCACCGAAAGTATGGTCGCCCGGCGGTCGCAGGGTCGCGGTATTTTGGCTCAGCCACCCGGCTGTTACCGGCACCAAAGGCGAACTTCTACCCACCGTTTCTTTTTGCGCCACCGCGCTGAATTTGGCGCACTGGACGAAATGCGATTCCTGGTCACAAACGACGACGGTATTGAGAGCGTCTTTCTGCACGAGTTGGTTGATGCCCTCCGCGCCGCCGGCCACGAACTCTACGTCGTCGCGCCCAAAAGTGAGCAGAGCTGGATCGGCGCCGCGAAGTCCCGCAATCGTCCCGTCCACGTCATCGCCGCCGATCGCTGCCTCGGCTGCCCAACCTGGATCGTCGACGGCACGCCGAGCGATGCGGTGAACATCGCCGTCGGCCACCTGCTGCCGCGCGAGCTCCGCATCGACGCTGTCGTCAGCGGCATCAATGTCGGCCTCAACGCCTCGCTCGGCTTCATCATCGCCAGCGGCACAATCGCCGGCGCGTGGGAAGGCGCGCTCCACGGCCTGCCCGCCGTTGCATTTTCACAGGACCTCACGCCCGAGATCTACGACCGGCTCAAAGCTGCGGGCGATGTGCCCGATCCCGATCTGCACGCCATCGTGAGAATATCCGCACGCCACGCCGCCCGTCTTACACCCGAACTCGCCGCCGCGACCATCCCGCGCAGCTTCATTGTGCATAACGTGAACTTTCCCCTCCCATGCCACGCCCGCACCGAGGTGCGCCGCACGGTGCCGGCCCGCGTCGTCGTGCCCGGCCTTTTTAGTCCCGCCAGCGACGATGGCACGCATCGCCTCATCTTCCGGCTCGGCGACGATCTCTCGCCGCCCGAACCGCTCACGGATCGCTCCGCGCTGAGCGCCGGCTTCATCAGCCACACCGTGCTGGATTACAAAAAGCTCGGCCAGTAGCGGCGCTTCACGGCTTGTCCGCGCGCACCACCACCCCGCCGCGGAAGACCACCTCGCGGATATCCGGCGGAGTTGGCTGGGTGACAATGGGTCCACCCATCCCGCCCATCCCACCGCCTCCCACTCCGCTGCCGATGCCAATACCGCTGCCGCCGATGCTACCGCCAATTCCGATCCCACCCGTCGCGCCGATCGACGTGCCGCCACGCCCCGTGCTGATGCCGATGCCCGGCCCGCTCGAACCGATTCCGATTCCAGACCCGCCAATACCCGAGCTGCCGATGCCGGTCCCGCCCATGCCCGTCGTCCCCATGCCGCCGCCCGGATAATAGACCGAGCCATCACTTCCGCCTTTTTTGAAAACCCAGATTTCATCCCCCGCCGGCGAAGTCGCGATCTCGCTTGGCTCGCCCCACGAGACCCGGACCATGTCGGCGTTCATGCCCGGCTCCACCAAGCCATCCAGCACCGCCTGCTTCGTCTCCAGCGGCCACGTCTCATAAATATCCCGGTTGCGATCGATGCGGCTCATCTGCGACGAGGCACAACCGCCCAAAAAAAATGCGGCGACGATTCCAAACCCAGCCGCTCCTCCGAGGTAATTGCGACTCATGATGGCTGCAATAATGCACCATTCGTGCCCGCCGTAAAGGGTCCGTTGGGCCTTCCGCCGTTGGGCCTTCTAACAGCGCCAACCCATCATCACCCGGCGTCAGCCTATCCGTTGGCTGCCGCTTGCCGAACTCACCGCGTATCTGGCTTCGATCAAATGGGAACAATCATTTTGGGCGTTGCGCGAAACCCCTCCCAAGGGACTGTCAGGCAGCCACAGGTTGGACAGCGGAACCTGGTCGTCTAGCGTCCCCGCTTTCTTTCCATCCCGTTCACCCCACATACAGGTTTCCCTTGAAAACTGCTCTCCTCCTCGCGGCTCTCCTCTCGCTCGCACTCCACGTCGCCGCCCAACCGATTCGCGTCCTCTATCTTGGGACTTCCGACCGGGCTCCCCGCATGACCGCCCACGCGCTCATGCGCGACCTCGGCCGCGATGCCATCTGGTTCGACTACGTGTCGGATCCGGCGGCGGCCACGCC
>JBDSGI010000597.1:0-2538 GCA_039919035.1 Opitutaceae bacterium | reverse complement strand
TTCACCAGTGCCGGCAGCGAGACGAGGCTGGTGTTGCCCGTCACGTTGACAAACTGCGCCGGCGGAAACGCCCCGCGATCGTGCACGTAGCCGCTGCCTGCCCACACGACCTTGCGGTTCTTGTCCTCGCGCAGGAGCAATTCGGTGAGCTGCTTGAAGCCGCCCCAGCATTTTTCCGCGCGCCGGCTGTCCACAAACATCACGATCGGCTTCCCGCCTCCGCGCGAATCCGCGAAGCTCAGGTTCAGGCTGTCGACCTCCCGGAATTTGAGCGTGCCGCGCAGCTCGGGCTTCACCCCAAACACGCGGCAAAACTGCAACAGAATATCCAGCGCGTGGCTGCGTTTGCCCGCCGCCGGCAGCGGCACCTTCTCGTTGTAGAACACGCTCGAGAACTCCCGCGCGTCGGACCGACCGACCTTCTTCCTCGCCACCACCCGCGAGGTCATCAGGCCGGTGCGCAGCAGGCCCTGCATGTCGAAGACGTAGTCGAAGCTCGTTTTCCGAATCTCCTTCGTCAGCCGAAGAAATCCCTTGGCGCCCGCGCTGCGCTCAAAAACGTAAACGTGATCCACCGCCTCGCACGCCCGCACGATCGGCGCGAAAATCTCGCGCACCACCCACGAGATGCGCAGATGGGCCACCTGCGCCTTGAGCGAGGTGGCGACCTGCAACGCCTGCACGATATCGCCGAGCGACGATGGTTTGATGATGAGAAGTTCGGTCATGAGTCCGCGTGCAGTCCACCGTGCTTCCGGCTGCGGAAGCGATACGTTTCAGGGGCTTTGCGCCCGGAAATCAAATTCCAAATCGAGCCGTTCATCGTGAACCGCTCCAGACCCGGCGGTGGAAGAGAAGTTGCCTCGCTTCCCTCGACCCCCAATCACAGACGCCGCTTGTTGCTCTTCCTGTTCAAAGTCCTCGGCTGGCTCACGGCGCGCACGCCGGAACCGATCCTGCATGTGTTCGCCGCCGTCGCCGGCGATTTTGTTTTTTTCTGCCTGCGGCGTCGGCGGCGGCTGGTGCTCTCGAATCTTCACCATGCCTTTCCCGAAAAGCCCGCCGACTGGCGCACTGTGATCGGCCGGGCCAGCTGCCAACGCCTGATCGAGACGGGACTGCTGTCGCTGGCCACGCCGTTTCTCGACCAGCGCCGGCTGCCGGCGATCGTCACGATGACGCCCGGGCTGCTGGAGGTTTACGCCCGCCACGACCGTGATCCGACCGCCACTCTAATTTGCTCGCCACACATCGCTTATTGGGAGGTCCAGACGGCGCAACCACTATTGGTCCCGGAAAAATTTCCGGAATTCGGCATCATTTATCGTCCCCTCCAAAACCCGGCTCTCAATCGCTTCGTGCAGACTTCCCGCGAGCGCTTCGGCATGAAGCTGCTCTCGCGCAAGGAGGGCTTCGCCGAGGCCCTCAAAATTCTCCGCCGACGTGCCTTCGTCGGCGTCCTCTTCGATCAAAACGCCGGACTGCAAGGCGCCCTCACCACGCTCTTCGGCCGCGTCTGCTCGACCACCGAATTGCCGGGACTCATGGCCGAGAAGTTCCACGCCCGCGTCTATGGCATCTTCCCCCGCCGCCTCGGTTTCTGGCGCGTCGCGATTGGCGCGGAAGAAATCCCGCACGACGGCGCGGGCGAGACCGTGACCATCGGCCTAAACCGCTGGCTCGAAAAACGCCTAAGCGGCGACGACAACCTCTGCGCCTCGTGGCTCTGGGCGCACGACCGCTGGCGCAATCAGGACATGCCGGCCAAGCGCCTTCGCCTCGAAGCCAAGCGCAACCTCCTCGCTGCCGATCTTTCGGCGCGCGGCCTCTCTCAACTCCCCCGCCGCACGCGAATCTGGATTCGACTCCCTAACTGGCTCGGCGATGTCGTGATGGCGTTGCCCCTGCTCCGCGCTCTCCGTGTCAGCCGGCCTGATGCCGAGATTACGCTCGTCGGGAAAAAGCAATTCCAGCCGCTCCTCGAATCGTGGGGCCTCGCCGATCGTTATCATGCGCTGCCGCCGCAGGGCTTCGGATATTTTTTCCACTTCCGAAAACTCCGCCACGAGTTCCCCGATGTCTGGCTGCTCTTCACGAACTCCCTCCGCGGCGATCTCGAAGCGCGGCTCACGGGTTGTCGCCAGCGCTTTGGCCTCGTGCGCCCCGGCAAACCGCGACCGCTCCTGACGCATGCCTATCACGTGTCCGCCGATTTTGTGGAGCGCACCCACCATCAGCTCGATCTCTGGGACAACTTCCTCCGCCACTTCGGCCTCGCCGCGCCTCTCGACCGCGCCCCGCTGCAATCGAAAATTGAGAATCCAAAATCGAAAATTGCCCTCATTTGCGGCTCCGAAAACACCCCCGCCAAACGCTGGCCCGTCGCCCACTGGCGCGCACTCATCACGTCACTCCCGCACCAGCGCTTCGTCCTGCTCGGCACCGCCCACGATCTCCCGATCACCACCGCGATCGCCGCCGGCTTCGAGGCCGCGAGTGTCGAAGACCTCGCCGGTCAAACCGATCTCCCCGCCTTCA
>JBDSGI010000596.1:0-4035 GCA_039919035.1 Opitutaceae bacterium | reverse complement strand
CTCCCCGGCGAGCTCTCGCGTGGCATGAAGCAAAAACTCGCCATCGCCTGCGGGCTCCTGCACGCGCCGCAAGTGATGTTTTTCGACGAGCCGCTCACCGGTCTCGATCCGCTGGGCATCCGGCGGATGAAAAATTCCATCATCACCCGCGCCCGCGCCGGCGCCACCGTCGTGCTCAGCTCGCATCTGTTGCACCTGCTGGAGGAAGTCTGCACCCATGTGATGATCCTGAAGCGCGGTGAAAAAATCGCCGACGGCACGATCGCCGAGGTCGCCGCGCGCTTCAGTAACGGGGAAGCCAACGTCAACCTGGAGGAAATCTTCATCCGCGCGACAGGTGGGACGGAGAGCTGAAGGGACCAAATACGATGGACCAAAGGACCAAAAGACCAAGGGCCCCTGCTCTCGCGAGACCGGTAATCGCCTGTCCTTTGATCTTTTGGCCCCTTGGTTCTTTGGTGCTTTGAGCCCCATGCTTGGCGCCCTGCTCTACCTCCGGTTCACCTCGTTCAAGAACTGGGTGATCGCGCGCGCGAAGCGGCTGCGGCAGCCGAAATATCTCATCGGGGCGGTCGTCGGCTTCGCGTATTTCTATTTCTTCTTTTTCCGCGGCTTCAGCCCGCGCCCGCAGCCCCGCGGTGCGGGGGCCGCGCCAGCCTTACAAGTGATGGAGGCCGCGCAAGCCCAGCTCCCGACCGATTGGCTGCCGGTGCTCACCGCCTGCGGCGCGCTGGCCCTGCTTTGTTTTGCCACGTTGATCTGGGTCGTGCCCACGCAGCGCGCGGCGCTCGGCTTCACCGAGGCGGAAATCGCGTTTCTGTTTCCCGCGCCGATCTCGCGGCGGCGGCTGGTGCATTTCCGCCTGCTAAGCGCGCAGTTTCGCAGCCTGATCGGCGCGGCGGTGATGATGCTGTTTTCCAACCGATGGACATTCATCGGCGGCAACGCCCTCACGCACGCGCTCGGCTGGTGGTTTGTTTTTTCCACGCTCAATCTCCACTTCAGCGGGACCAACTTCGTCCTCACGCGCCTGACCGATCTCGGGCTCGGCGCGTGGCGCCGGCGCCTGCTGGTCTTCGCCGGGATCGGCGCGATCTTTGCGATCGCGTTTCTCCGCCGCGTGACGGGGACCGACTCCGCCGCCGCAGTTGCGGGAGCCGAGCTGCGGTCGCTTACCGACAGCATCGTCGCGGTCGGTGGCACCGCGCCGCTGAGCTGGCTGCTCTGGCCTTTCAAACTCGTCATCGCGCCGTTTCTCGCCGTGGACGCGAAAGCGTTTCTGCTCGCGCTTGGGCCCGCGCTGGCCGTCGTCGTCGCGCATTATCTTTGGGTCGTCCGCGCGGCGGTGAATTTTGAGGATTCATCGGTGGACTACGCGCAAAAGCGTGGCGCGCGCATCGCCGCGTGGCGCGCGGGCGGGCGGAGACTCCAGACGCCGACCAAGTCGCGGCCGGGCACGTTCCGCCTCGGTCGGGCCGGCCGGCCGGAGCTGGCTTTCCTGTGGAAAAACCTGCTCGCCACCTGGCCCTACTTCACGGTGCCCGTTTGGCTCGGGGCGGCGGCGGTGATCATCGCGGGCGCCGCGTGGCTGCGCTCGCAACCGGGGGCACAAGCGGGCCTCACGGCCATCGGCTGGTCGGCCCTCGTGTTCGCCGGCTATGTCGTCGTGGTGGGTCCGCAATTCGCGCGGCAGGATATCCGCAGCGATCTGCCGAACGCGGATGTGCTTAAAACCTATCCGCTCGCCGGCTGGCAAATCGTCCTCGGTGAACTGCTGACGCCGGTCGCGATCCTGACCGGCCTACTTTGGCTGATGCTCCTCACCGCCACGCTCACTCTCCAACCGCCCGGCAGCACTGCCGCGTGGCTTACACCCACGGTGCGAATTGCGGCCGCACTGGCCGTGGCGTTGGTCACACCGGCGCTCGTGACCCTGCAGCTGATGGTGCCCAACGCCGCCGCGCTGCTCTTTCCCAGCTGGTTTCACCTCACGCGCGTGCGGGGCGGCGGCCCCGAGGTCATGGGCCAACGGATGATTTTCTTCTTCGCGCAAGTGTTGACGATGGCCTTTGCCCTGCTGCCGGCGGGATTGGCCGGCGCCGCCGCGGGCGTAATGTTTTGGTGGTTGCTGGGCCCAATCGCGACGATGGCGGTCGCCGCGCTGGCCGTGCTCGCGGTCCTCGTCGGCGAAGCGTGCTGCGCCCTGTGGTGGCTCGGGCAACGGTTCGAAAAGCTCGACCTGTCGAACGAGGTGAGAACCTGACCGCGCCATGGAATTCGACCGGCTCACCCAGCTTGCCGCCGACGCCGTGGGCGGCGCCCAACGTCCATTGCCGCCGGAGATCCGCGCGCTCGCCCGCGGCGTGCCCGTGCACTATGAGCGGCTGCCCACCGCCGACGTGATCGCCGAGGGCTTTCCTGCAGACATCCTTGGCCTCTTCACCGGCAGCGCGCACGGCGAGGAGCTCTCCCACGATCAGCCCGCGCCGGCGCAGATCCTCCTCTACTTGGAAAATCTCTGGGACTTCGCCGATGGCGACGCGGAGGTTTTCAAAGCAGAAACCCGCCTCACCTACCTCCACGAACTCGGCCACTACCTCGGCTGGGACGAGGACGATCTCGCGGCCCGGGGGCTGGAGTGACCCCACAGCGCAGCCCACACCGCGCGCCTTTGGCGGCGCCTCTCTTCGGGGGAACCTTGCTCAATCCGCGCTTTCCATTCGCTTCCGCCCCTGCCTACACTTCGGGCTACTCTAGCCATTTCGCCACGTTATGAAGAAATTCCTTTCCCTGTCCCTCCTCGCCCTCCTGGGCGTCGCCGTCCTCCGCGCCGCGCCTACGCGCGCCGAACTCGTGACCCGCATCGAGTCATGCGAGGCCATCTTGCAGGAGTTTCAGGCCAAGTCCGCCCTGCGTCCCTCCCCCGCCGCCTGGAAAAGCGCCAAGGCCCTCCTGATCCTGAACCAATTCAAGGCCGGCATTATCATCGGCGTGAAGGACGGCTACGGCGTCATAATGGTGAAGAAGCCGGACGGCCGTTGGAGCCTGCCCGTCCTCATCGACGCCGGCGAGGCCAGCCTCGGCCTGCAGCTCGGGGCGAAGTCCGACGAGAGCGTCTACATCATCACCGACGAAAAGACGCCCCGCATGCTCTTCAACCAGCGCTTCAACGTCGGCGTCGATGCCAAGGCGGTCGCCGGCCCGAAGGCCGCGGAGTCCGAAAGCTACAACAAGGAAATCCTCAAAACCCCGCTGCTCGCCTACACCAAATCCGTCGGCCTCTTCGCCGGCGCCACCATCAAGGCCGGCCACATCTCGCGTAACGACGACGCGAACTTCATTCTCTACAACACCCGCTACACGCTCCCCGAGTTGCTCTACAGCGACTGGGTGCAGCCGCCCGACGAGGTGAAGCCCCTGATCGCGCTGGTGCAGATGCTGGCGCCCTGACGCGCGCATGAGTGCCCTCGTCTCTGGCTTCCACCACGTCTGCATCAAGACGCGCGATTGGCCGCGCACGATGGCGTTCTATCAGGAAACTCTCGGCTTCACCGAAAAGATCGCGTGGAACTTCCGCGGCACCGGGCGCCGCGCCGTGATGCTCGACACCGGCGACGGCAACTACGTCGAAGTCTTCGAGGACCCCGATTACACGCCGTCGACCAACGGTTCCGTGATTCACTTCGCCCTGCGCACCGCGCAACTCGACGCCGTCGCCGCCCGCGTGCGCGCCGCCGGCGCGACCATCACCATCGAGCCGAAAGACGTGACGCTCGCCACGACCAACGGCGCCGGCCCCGTCGCAATCCGAATATTTTTCTGCGAGGGTCCCAGTGGCGAAGTGATCGAGTTTTTCCAAAACAGCGTGACGTGATTCGAGTGTAGCGCGGGGTGGCGGCGGCCCGGTGTTTTTTTTGACGGGGAGGACATTCGGTAAGCCATCCCGCCAAACCCGACGGGGTTCGGTCACCCCGCCCCACAATTCCCCGTTCGCCTCCGAGACACGCTCGGCGGTTCCTAGCCGCGCAGCTCGCG
>JBDSGI010000595.1:0-2939 GCA_039919035.1 Opitutaceae bacterium | reverse complement strand
GGTGGGGCGGAAGCTTGCCCGCGGCTTGCAGCTTCAGCATCGCCTGCCAGCTCAGACCGCGTCCCGCATCGGCGGACGGGGTGGACGGCAGGTCGATGTAGTCGTTGCGCACCAGCTTATATTGCTGCGTCGAGGCGGAACGCGCGTGGTCTTCGAAATCGTGCCAGTGGTCTTCCGCGAAGGCGAAGTCGCGATGTGCGCGTCGGGGATCGCGCAGCACGGAGGCAAAGCTTTTGCCATCGGTGGCCATCGAACCGCCGCCGAGCTCGACGAAGGTCGTCGCGATGTCCACGGCGCTCATCAGCGCGAACGAGGTCTGGCCGGCGGCGATGACCGAAGGCCAGCGCACGATCCACGGCGTGCGAATGCCGCCATCGTAGAGCGTGGCCTTGTCGCTCGGGAAGGGGCGGCCGTTGTCGGTGATGAAGAGCACGAGCGTGTTGTCGTCCACGCCCTGGCTTTTCAGTTTGGCCATCACCTTGCCGACGTAGCGATCGAGTCGCCCGATCTCGTCATAGTAGAGCCGCAGGTCCTCGCGCACTTCAGGAGTGTCGGGCAGATGCGGCGGAACAATGACATCCTCGATTCGATGCGGCGGCTGGAGCGTGCCGGCAGTATATTCACGATGCGGGTCCAGCGAGGCGAGCCAGAGGAAAAAGGGTTTGTCCTTGGCGCGTTCATCCAACGCACGCTCCCAATCCTCGCAGCCGCTCGGCTCGGTGGCGACCATCTTGCCGGCCGCGCCGGCCTTGCCGGTGGGGAGGACGAAGCCGGCTTCCGAGGCCTCGTAGATTTTATCGAAGTGACTGCGGACGGCATTGCCGAGATGCCATTTTCCCGCCGCGGCGGTGTAGTAGCCCAGCGCCTTCAACTGCTCGGCAAAGGTCTTGGCCCCGGCGGGCAGCGGCCAGTGCAGCTGCTCGGCGCCCGTGTTGTGTGGATATCGGCCCGTGAGAATGCTGGAGCGCGATGGACTGCACGAGTTGGTGGTCAGGTAGGCGTGTTGAAACCGCGCGCCCTCCGCGGCCAGGCGATCAATGTTCGGCGTGCGGATCGCGGGGTGCCCATACGCGCCGCAGTCGTCCCAGTTCATATCGTCGGCGATAATGAGGACAAGATTGGGGCGGGGCGCGGCGGCGGTCGCAGCGGACGCGGAGGCCGAGACGCTGAGGCAGGCGGCTACGATCGGTAAGAGACGGGAACTGATGGATCGGCATTTCATGCTATATTATTTTGCAACGGCGCGTCCCGGGGACGCGGGGCGATCGGCGTCGATGGATTTCTGGTGGTGCCGCATTATGTCGTCGCCATTTTTGTCGTAGCTTCCGGTGGCGGGGTGGCCCACGCTCTGGACGACGAGAAACGCGTGGACGAGGCCAGAGACCGCGAGGAGAAGAAGGAGTGGGCGAATCATGGGGATGCGCCTGGTTTCATCCCGAGGGGCAAACACCTTTTGCCGCCGCGCTCAGAAGCGCCCGCTCACGCCGAACGTCACGGTAATGCCGGGAATCCGATACTCGGAAATCTGGTCGGCGATGCCGCGGTAGAAAATCTGCGGCGTGTTGAACACGTTGCCGACATCGACCGAGAAAGTGAGCGTGGGGCGGACTTGGTAGGCGACACTGGCATTCACGATCGTGCGGCGCCGCGTATATTGGTTGCGGCCCGAGCCGCTCGCGGTGAAGGCGTTGATATACTCGCCGGTGCGGTTCCAAATCACGCGGGCGCTCAGGCCACGGTGGCGCCAGCTGAGGTTGGCGTTGCCGGTGAAGGGAATGAAGCCCGGCACCTCGCCCTTCGCGCGATTGGTCGTGCTGCCAAAGTCGCCGTGCGTGTCGAGGAGGGTGAAGTTGGCACCGCCGCCGAGGCCTTTGAGCCAGCCCGGCAGAAAGGTGAACTGCTGGGCGTAGCTAATCTCCCAGCCTTGGGCGTAAGCGGTGCCGAGGTTCTGGCTCGTGAGAATGGTATAGCCGGCATACTCGCCGTTGTAGCCGTTGTCGGTGCCCGTGCCGACGGTCCCGGAGAGGATGCCGCTCACCGTGTAATCGCGGATCGTCTTGTGGAACCAGCCAAGGGTGAAGCTGCCGACCGGCTCGAAATAATATTCCAGCGCGGCATCCCAGTTTTCCGCGAGCCGCGGCTTGAGCGCGGGATTGCTGATGGTGAGGGTCTGCGCCGTGTCGTTGGGCGTTTCGCTGGGGAACGAATTGCTAAGCGGCGGGCGGCCGAAACCGTTGGACCAGCTCAGGCGGGCCTTGAGGTTCGACGTGAGGTCTTGAGTGAGGTGGACGCTGGGGAACGATTTCGTGTAGCTGCCGGAAATCTCACGCCGCGAACTGGCATAGTCGTTCGCCGCCGCGCCGACCGGGTCGGCCAATTGCTGCGCGGTCGTGCTGGTGGGCTTGGCGGGCGTGCTCGGGCGCTTCACCCAGCCCCAACCGTCGTCGTCGGTTTGCTCGGCCCGCACGCCGGCGATGAAACCGGTTTGGTGGATGCGCCCCTGCAACATCCCGTAGGCCGCCTTCACGGTTTCGGTCACACGGCGGGTGCCGGTGTATTTCGATTGCTCTGCAAAGTAGCGGTCCTCGGTCCAGAGCGCCGGATCGACCGGCGTGCGACCGCGGGCCAGGGCGTTGGCGTTCCACCGGGGAACCGCCAGGCCGGCCTTGTGATCACCAAATGTCTCGATCGTCGGATCGGTGGGGAGCTGGCCGGAATTCAGGCCGGTGAAGGTGTAACGGCGGTTGCGGTTGGTGCTGGCGGCGACTTCCTCGCGCCAGCGGAAACCGGCTTTCGCGAAGATCGACTGGGCGAAAGGCAAAGGATGGCGGGCGTTGCCGCGCAGTTCGCGGATTTCGTGGATGGGGGTGTTGTCGTTGAAGACAAAGTTAGTGGGCCGGTAGCTCGACGGATTGCGGATGTCGGGGCCGGCGGTCTGG
>JBDSGI010000594.1:0-6723 GCA_039919035.1 Opitutaceae bacterium | reverse complement strand
CCGACGCCGTGGCTCGGGCAGCCGTGGCGCTTGGGCACGCCGGGCTTGAAGCCCTCGACTTCGACGCGGTGCAGTTTCTTGCCCGTCGTGATGTCGCCGACCTCGAAACCGAGGAGGCCGTTGACGTTGACGAACGCGAGCGTCTGCCGGCCGTTGATGGTGAAGGGGCGAATCGCGGCGGTGAAGGGGCCGACCTCCTTCACGATGGTGTGCGTGGCGGTATCGGCGACGCGGAGCAGCGGAGCCTTGAGGCCGGCGAGGTAGGCGTGTTTGCCGTCGAGGCCGTAGATCGTGTTGTGCGCGCCGGCCTTCACGTCGAGGCGCTTGATGATGTCGCCGCTCGGAGCGTCGACGACGTGCCAGTGGTCCTTCTCCAGCGACGGAAGATACATCACCTTGCCGTCGGGCGAGAGCGCCATGCGGTCGCAGCCGCCCTCGTAGGCTTTTTCCCAGAGAATTTTATCCGTGAGCAAATCGAAGCACGTGACGAATTGCAGCGTGCTCACGTAGAGCCGCGACGTGGCGGCGCTGGCGACGACACCCTTCACGTTGAGCGGCTTGCCGTCGGCGGGATTCAGCCCGCGCGCCGCGATGCGCCGCACGAAACGGTGGCCGTGGTCGATATCGAACACCAGCACGCCATGCCCGCCCCGCTCGAGGTAATTGCGAATCCCCGGGACGGCGGAGTAAAGGAAGCGGCCCGTCGCGGGCTTGGCTGCGGCGGCGGCGTGGGCCGAGGACGTAACGGCTTTAGCGCAGAGCGCGGCGATGGCGGTGGTGCGCAGGAATTCCCGGCGCGAGGGTTGGGGGGAGGTTTGCATGGGGTGAGAAAGTCAGAACGATTTTAAACTACACGGGATACTCCCAGCCCTTCCGATACTCGCGGCGGAGGAGTTTGTTCGCGGCGGCGTCACCGATGATCTGTTCCTTGGCGCCGTCCCATTCGAGGCTGCGGCCGGTGCGATAACTGATCATCCCAAGGAGCGAGCACACGGTGGAGCGGTGACCCTCCTCGATGTCGCAGATCGCGCGGCGGCCGGTTTTGATGCAGTCGAGCAAGTCGGCCCAGAGCTCGGGAATGTTTTGGCCGTCGGGCTGGTGAAGCTTTGCCTCCTCGCGCACGATCTCGCCGCCGCCCGTGGGATAAAATGTCCAGCCGCCCTTGTGGCCGAGCTGCACCGTGCCCTTCGTGCCATAGAGAAACGTGCCGGAGGCCTCGCCTTTCTCGGCGCTGTTGCCGCCAAACGTGCGCGACTCCCACGTCATCGTGAACTGCTCGAACGCAAACTGCGCGACCTGATGATCGGGCGCGTCGCCCGTCTGCTCGTTCGCGGTGAAGACCGGCGCGCCCTTGATCGGACGGCCGCCAGTGGAGAAGATTTTGCGCGGCGCCTTCTCGCCGGTGATCCACAGCACCTGATCGAACCAGTGCACGCCGATGTCGGCGAGATGGCCGTTGGCGTAATCGAGATACATGCGGAAGCCGCGCGGGTGGATGCCGCGGTTGTCAGCCGTGCCGTTGAACGGCCGGAGCGGCGCCGGGCCGCACCACAGATCCCAGTCGAGTTCCTGCGGCACCGGAAGCGTGGGCAGCGGTTTCTCCGGGCCATCGCCAGCGAGATTGATGTAGCAACGGACCATCCCGATCTTCCCGGCCTTGCCCGAGCGGATAAAGTCGCGCGCGTTAATCAAGTGCGGCGCGAGGCGGCGGTGGGTGCCGACCTGCACCACGCGGTTGTGGGCGCGCGCGGCTTTCACCATCGCCTGGCTCTCGCCGATGGTGTGTGCGGTGGGCTTCTCGACGTAAACATGGGCGCCCGCCTTCACGGCCGCGATGGTGGGCAGCGCGTGCCAGTGGTCGGGCGTCGCGACGATTACGATCTCGGGTTTCTCCTGCGCGAGGAGCTCGCGGTAGTCGCGATACTTCCGCGGCTGATCGCCGCTGAGCTTCGTGATTTTTTCGACGGTTGGATCGAGCTGGCGTTGATCGACATCACACACGCCGACGATCTCGCACTCACCGCTGGCCATGGCCGCGCCGACGATATTACCGCCAAACCAGCCGGCGCCGATGAGCGCGGTGCGGTATTTGCGACCGGCCTTGTCGGCGGCGCGGATCGAAAACGGGAGCGCGGCCAGCGAGCCGGCGGCGGCGGAGCTTTGCAGGAACGTGCGGCGATTCATGGGGCGAGAGAAAGGCGGGCAGGTTTTTTCCGCAAGGCGATCCACCAGACCGCCGCGACGAACGCCACCTGAAAAGGCAGTCGCCCCCAGAGCACGAGCGGCGAGAAATCGGTGCCGGGCATCCGGCCTTGCAGCGCCACATGGAGATTGGCCGGAAAAACGGCGATCAATAGCACGATCAACCCCCACGCCGCGAGCCGGCGCGTGCGCGGCACCATCAGGCCGATGCCGCCGAGCATCTCCGCCGCGCCGCTGATCGCGTTCATCGCCTGCGGCCACGGCAGCCACGGGGGCATCATGCCGAGATAAATCGCCGGCGCGCGAAAATGATTCGCGCCCGCCGCGGTGAAAAACACCGCCAGCACCCAGCCGGCCAGCCCGAGTCCCTTGGCTTCCCGCCCGCCCGCCTCGGGCAAATCGTCGGGACCGACGGGCCCGCGATTCATGCGACGAGCGGGGCTTTTTGATCGACGCGGCGGCCCAGCATCTCGCGCAACTGCTGCCACGCCTTGTGCAGGCCGGCCGGCTGCACGCCGCTCATCTGGTAGGCGCGCGCCAGCGCCTCCTCGTGCCCGCGGTAGCGCGGCGGCAGCGTGCAGAGCGTCCGCTCCTGCGCATCGAGCACGTCGGAAAAAAACGCTCCGCACCCGACGGTCAGCGTGCGGGCTTCCGGCACCGCCGCGACGCGCGGCGCGAGCAGGAGCCACGGACGATACACGAACTCGAGTCCGCCCGCGGCGCGCTTGTTCAGCCGGCCATAGCTGCGAATGGGCACGCCAGGCAGATGACCGCCGGCAAACATCGCGTTTTCATTGTCCGCCGGGGTGAAGCGGCCGCAGCGCCGGGTAAAAAACTCCCACGAAAAAATCCAGCCGAACACCGTCAGGCGGAAGGCCCACCCGGAAACGAGCCACGCAATGAAAATGACGACGAGCGAGAGACCAGCGCTAATCCACGGGTCCATCGTGGCGGTCAGGGTGATGACGCCCAGCAGCGCGGTGCGCGCGCCCTTGAGCGCGGCGTCGATGGCGCCCCAAGGACTGATCAGAATGAGGACCGTGATCGCGTGAGACGCGAGCCACACCATGCAGAACACCGCGACGCCAAAGGGAACTGTCAGGATATTGAGGAGCGCGGACGGATCGAACGCCGCGACATGGATCGCCGCCAAACCGCTGTGGGCAAGTTCCGGTGCGAGCGCCGCGCTCTTTCCGCCAAAGACGATGCCTGTGATCGTTTGCATCGTGAGGGGCACGACGGCGCCGGCGGCGACCAGTCCGCTGAATTTGTTTTCGAGCGTCTCGAGCACATCGAGCGGCTTTTTCAGGCCCGGTGGCAGGACGGTGCCGAGCGTGTCTTTGAAAGCGCAGATCCCCACGATGAGGAGCGCGGGCACGAAAAACGTCCATTGCGCGAACCACGGCAGCGCGGCACGCGCGGCATCATCCTTGGCGCCGAACCATTTGTAGACCCCGTAACCCGCCGTGCCCAGCAAGGGCGAGATCGCAATGCCCGTGACGGTGGAAATTGCGGCGGCGATCGGTCCCGCGGGGGATTTGTCCGCGGCCTTCGGCACGGGCGCGGTGGGCGGTGTGGCGACGGATGCCGCGGCGGCCAACGCCAACGGCGCGAGATTCAGCCACAGCAGAGGCGCCAGCAACACGAGCGGGGCGAGGCGTTTCATGGGCGGCAAGGTGAGGATCCTTCCGCGCCGCACGCAATCTTTTGCCAAACGCCAGAACCGCCGCCGCGCGGTCCAAATCCTGCGATAATATCTAAGAAACAAATCCCGTCGTCACCCGTCCTCCCGCGTCTTCCGTCCACCATGCCTAAACATTCCGTTACCTCCCGCCATTTGCCAACTGGACTCGGTCAAACAGGTTTGGCCTAATTACTCTTTCAGCGTCGCCGGAGCGACGCGTTAACCTCTTCCATGCTGTCCTCGTCACGCTCAACGTTGCCGCGTCCCCACCCGATCTTCGGGTGGGCGCTGCTGGCGGCGATCCCCGTGATTTACATCGTCGTTCGGGTGGTGGCGGCTTCGCGCAACATCGTCTTCTGGGACGAGTTCGACAGCGTGCTCGCGTTCCTCCTGCGGCTCGACAGCGGGGTGGGCTGGCAGGAGGTGATCACGCGGCTATTCCAGCTCGACAGCGAGCATCGCACCGTCACCAGCCGGCTCATCGTCGCCGCGGGCTACGGTCTAACCGGCAAAGTGAATTTCGATGTCATCTGCGCCATTGGCAACCTGGCGCTTTGCGCGCTGTGCGCGATTTTGCTCGCGGCCGTGCCGTCGGTCGAGCGCCGGGTGCGCCTCGGGGTGGTGCTCGCGTTTGGGCTGTTCCACCTTGAGAGCTACGAGGCGTTTTTTTGGTCCGGTGCCTCGATCGATCACTTCATGGTGCTGATGTTTGCGGGCGGGGCCATCGCGGGAGTCGCCCATGGCGGCCGGAGCACGCTGGCGGGCGCGGGGCTCTTCGGTCTGCTCGGAACCTTTACCCTCGCCCACGGCTGCGTCATCTGGCCGATCGGGGCCGTGATGCTGTGGCGCGCGGGACGGCGCCGGGAACTGGTTCCCTGGGGCGCGCTCGCAGCGGCGACCCTGCTGGTTTATTTCTACGGCTTCGAAATCGAGGCGGCCCACCAGGTCCGTGATTTCTCGCCCGTAGGCCTCGCCCGCCTCGCGCAATACTGGCTCGCGCTGCTGGGCGGGCCGCTGACGTTCGGGGGGCGCAGCGTCGCGCCGATCTTTGGTCTCGCGCTGCTCGGGCTGCTGGGGTGGCTGGGCTGGCGGGGCGCGGGGAAACGCAACCCCGCCGTGATGGCCATGGCGGTGTTTGCCCTCGCTTCCCTCGCGTTGATTGCGATCGGCCGGCTTCAGGTGGCGGGCCCGCAGATACAGTCCCGCTACCTGATCCTCGGCTCGCTCGCGTGGTCGCTCGCCATTTTCCTGCTGATTGAGCACCGCACCCAGACCACCCGGCCGTTTCGCGTGCTCGCCTGGAGTTTGCCGGGATTGGTGGCATTTAACATCGCGGCCAACGTCCAGTCCGCGCACGACACCGAGGCGTTCCTCTGGTCGCGCGACTACCCCGCCGTGCGGTTCAAACAATACGGCGAAGAGGGGCACGCCGGGCCCTTCCAGCTACATCCCGCCAAGGACCGGGCCCGCACTGTCCTCGCCCAGACCGCCGCCCGTGGTATCTACCAACTCCCCCGCTTCTGCCGTCCCGCCACCGTGGCCGAATCCCAACCCAGTCCGGACATGGTCACCTACGTGACGGATCTCACGGTGAACGAAGCGACGATCGGATTCGAGGGCTGGGCGATGCTGCCCGCCCAGCGGTCCAGGCGCGGCCAAATTCACGTGGTGCTGAAATCGGAAAAATCCTTCTTGGTTTACAGCACGTTTGCCGTGGCGCGACCCGATGTCGCCAAGGCGTTCAAGGAGCCGCTCTGGCGCTATTGCGGCTACAATTTTGTCCTCAAACGCGAACATCTCCCGCCGGAAAACTTTCAAGTCGGGCTCCTCATCGAACAGGGCGATCATTCGGAACTCAAGATGACCGAGCATTGGATTCGGCTGAAGTCTGCCACGTCCAGCGCGTCGTCGCTTGCCACCGGCCAGTAACTGCCACCGAGCCTCCCGCCGTGCTGACCCAGGCCGACCTCCCGCGTCCGCGCTCGAAGCGCCTCAGCGATTTCAGCCGGCGGATATTCACCGGACGCGGCGTGCAGGCGGCCGGCCTCGCAATCCTGGCCCTGCTGCCCATTCTTTATGTGCTCATTCGCACCGCACCCGGGCGAATCAACATTGTCTATTGGGATGAGTTCGAGACGGCCCTCAACTTCGTCATCAAACTAAATCAAGGGACCACGGCCGGAGATTTCTTCCGCGACCTCTTCGCGCTGAACAACGAGCACCGCATGGTCACCAGCCGGTTGATGTTCGCGATCAGCTACTGGCTCACGGGCACGGTGGATTTTTCGGCCATCGGCACGATCGGCATCGCCTCGATCATCGCGCTGGGCGTGCTGCTGGTGGCGACCGCCGGGACCTTTGTCCGCGGGGCGACGATTGGGGTGATTTTCTCCTTTTTGGTTTTCCAGCTCGAGCACTACGAAAACTTCCTGTGGTCCGGTTCCTCAATCGATCATTTCCAAGTCGTCCTGCTCGCCGCGATTGCGATCGTCGCGGTCAACCGGGGCACGGGCGCGGCGCTCTGGGCCGGCGCGATTGTCGCCACCCTCGCGACGTTCACGCTCGCGCACGGGATCGTGGTCTGGCCGGTCGGCGCGGCGATGCTGTGGGTGGCGGGACGAAAGGCTCACCTCATCCGCTGGAGCGCAGTGGGTGGGGCGGCGATTGGGGCTTTCTTACTGGGGTTCCATGTAAACAGCGCGGAGCGATTTGCCGGCGTCTCCCTCGAAGGCGCCCTCAAGGTCGGCCACTACTGGCTGGCGATGCTCGGCGCGTTGCCCGCGTTTGGTGATAAAATTTGGTCGCCGGCCCTTGGAGCCGTGCTGCTTGTGCTGCTA
>JBDSGI010000593.1:0-2939 GCA_039919035.1 Opitutaceae bacterium | reverse complement strand
CAGGCGCACGCTACTCGCCGCTGAAAATCGCCACGCCGGCGGAGCCGGTCGAGAGTCGCCAGCCGCGATACATGCCGGCGGTGTTGAAGGGCAGCGCGATGTTGCCGGCGCGGTCGAGGCAGATGACACCGCCGTCGCCGCCGAGCTGGCCGACTTTGGCGATGGTGGCCGCGGCGGCGTCCTTCAGGGGCGCGCCCTTGTATTCGATTTGCGCGGCGATGTCGCGGGCGACGCCGACGCGGATGAAAAACTCGCCCCAGCCGGTCGCGCTCACGGCGCAGGTGGCGTTGTGGGCATAGGTGCCGGCGCCGATGATCGGGGCGTCGCCGACGCGGCCGAATTTCTTGTTGGTCATCCCGCCGGTCGAGGTGGCGGCGGCGAGGTTGCCACTGCGATCAAGGGCGACACAGCCGACCGTGCCGTAGCGCGTCACGCGGTCGAAGTGATCTGCGTTCCCCTGGTCGGAAACTTTTTTTGCCGCCGCGCGCTGTTGGGCTTTCTCCAGTTGGCTGCGACGGAGCTCGGTCTGGAAATACTCGTTCGGGACGAAGTCGAAGCCCTGTTGTTTGGCGAAGCTTTCCGCGCCGTCGCCGGTGAGCATGACATGCTCGGATTTCTCCATCACGGCCCGAGCCAGAGTGACCGGGTTCTTGATGTGCTTCACACCGGCGATCGCGCCGGCGGCCTGCGTCCGGCCGTCCATGATCGAGGCGTCGAGTTCGCAGGTGCCGTCGGCGGTGAGGACGGCGCCCTTGCCCGCGTTGAAGAGGGGTGAATCCTCGAGGATGACGACGGTGGTGACCACCGCATCGAGCGCGGTCCCGCCGCGGTCCAGCACCGCGTAACCCGCGTCGCGTGCTTCGGTGAGCTTGGCGCGATATGAGGCCTCCTGCGCCGGCGAGAGGCTCGTCCGTTCGATCACTCCCGCGCCGCCGTGGAGAACCAGACCGTAGGGCTGTTCGGCGGACGTCGCCGCACTCGCGATAAGACCGAGAAACAGAATGAGTTTTTTCATGGGGGAATTTCTAAGACAGCCAAAGTGGGGACTGCCCGTAAAGCGAGGGGTAGGGCGGGTCTCTGACCTGCCCTTTTGCCGAAGGCGGGTCTCAGACCCGCCCTACTTTCAAACCCCCGTCGTCACTTCTTGGGCTAACTCTTAACCGGGCGCAAGCCGGCGGCCCACGATGATCAGATCGCGGTCGACGCCGTCGAGGATAGCCACGCGCGGGAGGTGGGCCCAGCGGGTAAAGCCGTGCGACTCGAAGAGCCGCAGGCTGGGTTCGTTGTGGCCGAAGATGTAGCCGAGCAGGGTGTGCAGCCCGAGTCCGGGCGCGGCGGTAATCGCCTCGTTAAGCAGGCGACGCGCGAGACCGAGCCGGCGGTGCGTTTCGTCCACGTAGATCGCAATCATGGCCGTGCCTTCGTAGGCGGCGCGGGGATAAAACGTATCGAAGCTCAGCCAAGCGCAGACGGTGTCGGCGGTATCGACCAGCACCCAAAGCGGCCGCGCGGAATGTTGGTGCGCCTCAAACCATGCCCGGCGCGACTCGACCGATACCGGGGTGAGGTCCGCGGTGACCATCCGCCCGGGAATCGTCGCATTGTAGATGGCGACGATGGCGGGCAGGTCAGCGGCGGTCGCCGGCCGCAGGACGGGAGCGCTCATGCCTCAAAGCGCGGAAGTCTCGCACCGGTTCACTTCTTTGCCGCGTCGGTGGCGGGGAGTTTGGAGAAGGAAATCTTGCTGAGGATATCGAGCAGGCGGCTGCGCAGCAGTTCGTCTTCCTCGACGGTTGTCTTGGTGTAGCTCTTGCCCTCGATGACGCGCTCGGCGAGTTCCGTGCTGATCACGAAAACGTGGCCGCCGCGCACGAACAGCAGGTTGCCGCGCTTTGCGACCGGGGGCTTGCCCGCGCTAAACTGGGCCACGCGATCGCCGAACATCGTGCCGCCGGGCACCAAGAGATACGTGAGGAGGGCGCCTTCCATGGTGCCCGGCACGAATTTAGCGCTCTCGATTTGGGCGCCTTCGAAGTTCTGCCGGAAGTCCGCCAGCACGAAATTGCTGAAGAAATAAATCAGGTAGTCCTTCACGCCGCGGGTAGAGAGTTCCCAGCGCTGGGTCGCGTCCTGCGGGAAGGCGGCGATGCTCACGTGCACGTTGAAGTCGTCCTGAAAGGTCACGACGTTGGGCGAGTCGGTGATGTCGCCGCCGAGTTCGGGCAACACCGGAATGGCGACCTTGAACGTGCCGGTGGGCGAGATGTAGGTCTTGCCCTCGACCTTGCCCTCGAGTCCTTGAGCCGAAGCGACAAGGACAGTGACGGAGGCGAAAATTAACGCAAACGTAAGACGGAGCATGGGAGTTTGATGAAAACGAGTAGCGGCAAGTCCGCCGCTTTCAAGCTCACGGTGGATAAACCCGTGCGAGCGATTCCCAGACTGCCAGCGGGACCGCCTCGGGGCGCGCCTGTTCGGTCAGGCCGGCGGCGACAAACGCCCCGCGCCAGTCCGGACCGGGCGCCGGCCAGTGCGACCGCAGCAGCGCCCCCATCTGCTTTCGCCGCTGCTGGAAACACGATCGCACGAGCGCCTTGAACGCCGGGGTGAACACGACCGGGCTGGGCCGCCGCACGAGGTGCAGGAGATGCGACTCCACGTCGGGACGCGGAAAGAAGCAGCCGGCGGAGACTTTGTGCCCCGGGGCGACCGCGTAGGCCGCCTGCAGGAAGACGGAAATCGCCCCAAAGGACTTGGAGCCTGGTTGGGCGGCGTAGCGCTGCGCTGCCTCCTGTTGGAGCATCAACACCAATCGGGTGGGGAGCGGACCGCCGAGCACCGCGTCAAGCCAAGGCGTCGCGATGGCGTAGGGAAGGTTGGCCACGATTTTGAATTGGGCGGGCGCGTTTGCGGGGGCTGTCGGCGGGGTGCTCTCACCC
>JBDSGI010000592.1:0-2674 GCA_039919035.1 Opitutaceae bacterium | reverse complement strand
GCGATCTTCGCCTTCTCGCCTTCTTCCTTCAGACGCTGAAGCGCCATCGGGTCCTTGCGGAGGTCGATGCCGCTCTCCTTTTTAAAAGTGTCGACGAGCCAGCCGATGAGCGCTTCGTCCCAGTTGTCACCGCCGAGGTGCGTGTCGCCATTCGTGGCTTTCACTTCAAAGACGCCATCGCCGATTTCGAGCACCGACACGTCAAACGTGCCGCCGCCTAAATCGAAGACCGCGATCTTCTCGTCCTTCTTCTTATCAAGGCCGTAAGCAAGCGACGCGGCGGTGGGCTCATTAATGATGCGGAGCACCTCAAGCCCGGCGATCTTGCCGGCATCTTTTGTGGCTTGGCGCTGGGAGTCGTTGAAATAAGCCGGCACGGTGATGACGGCTTGGGTGACCTTGTCGCCGAGATAGGCCTCGGCATCGGCTTTAAGCTTGCCGAGCACGAACGCCGCAATCTGCTGCGGCGCGAATTGCTCGGTCTTGTCGCCGACCTGCACTTCAATGTAGGCGTCGCCGTTTTTGCCCTCGACGGTCTTGAACGGCATGTTCTTCGCCTCTTCGCGAACCTCGGTGAACTTACGACCGATGAAACGCTTTGCGGAGAAAACGGTGTTGCGCGGGTTCGTGACCGCTTGGCGCTTGGCCGCCTGCCCCACTAGGCGCTCGCCTGATTTGGTGAACGCCACGACCGACGGCGTGGTGCGCGCGCCCTCCGCGTTGGGGATGACCACGGGCTCTCCGCCCTCCATGATCGCCATGCAGGAGTTGGTTGTCCCAAGATCGATACCGAGTATGCGGCTCATGCCGAGAGGCTAGCAACGCATGTGCCCCGCCTTTCTAAAACCGCCTTAGAGCTTATTCTCCACCGCTTAAAAACTTCGGTGCCGCCAATCCACCCTACTTGATCTCACTCGCACTAAGCCATGTTGGCACAAAACAGCCCGAAAGATCGACGTAGATGTCTCATTGTTGGCACTGTTGAATTTCTGCAGCAGAGCTATAGAGTCTGAACCATGGATATGGAAATCACTCTGCCTGATGAGGTGCCGGTCATGACCCTACCCAACATGGCCTTTTTCCCCCAAGCACTCCTCCCGCTGCATATTTTTGAGCCACGCTACCGCCGAATGCTTCGCGACGTGCTCGCCACCAACCGCCTGTTTGCAGTCGCCGGCCTCGATCAGCAACCGAGCGATCCTTCGCTCTTCGAGCCGGTCCACCGCATCGCCTCCGTGGGAATCATCCGCGCCTGCCAGAAAAACGACAACGGCACCTCGAATCTTCTACTTCAAGGACTTTGCCGCGTGGAGATTAAGCGCATCACGCGCGATGAGCCCTACCGGAAAATCGAGTTCCGGGCCTTGACGAGTGACCCCGGCGCGATGGATGACGACAACGATTCTATGCGCCGCGAAATCACACGTCTGATCCAAATCGGGCAAAAGCTGGGCGGCACCGGTCCCACCGACCTCACCACTTTTCTCAAGACAGTCCACGATCCGGACGCCTTCGTCGATATCGCGGCTTTTAACCTTTGCCAGGACTGCAAGTTGAAGCAGCGACTCTTGGAAACCCTCGATGTCAACCGGCGGCTCCGCTTGCTCGGCGAGCATCTCCGGACGGGGATTGATGCGCTGAAGCTACAACGCCAACTCCAAGGCCGTCTGAGCGACGATCACATCGTCGACAACTGAACTTGGCCGGATCGGCTGAGCGGGAGAATTTCACGGGGTTTTGCCACGCTTGTGCGACATTCCCGCTGGTCCAGCAGGGCCCATCCCCGCACCCTTTGGGAAAAGCCATGATCGCTCCTTCCCTCGCTCCACTTTCGATTCTGGTCGCCGACGACGAAGAAGGAATTCGCAACCTGCTCGCCAAGTGGCTCGGCAGCCGCGGGCACACGGTCGCCTGTGCCGACAGCGGACAGAATGCACTGCACCTCCTCAACCGGCAGCATTTCGACTTGGTCATCACCGACATCATGATGCCCGACGGCGACGGCTTTGAACTCATCCCCGCCGTGCGCAAAACGCAGCCCGAGGCGCGAATTGTTGCGATTTCAGGCGGCGGGCAATTTATTTCGAGCGCCGATTGCCTCGCGCTCGCTCGCGGCCTCGGCGCGCATGCCACCCTCCTCAAGCCGTTCAAGTGGGAGCAGGTGCGGGCCGGTCTCGTCTCTGCAATGCCTCCGGGTTTCGACCTGAATGACGCTGCTGCCGCCTGAGCGGCAAAATGGTGCTTGCGCTTGCGGTCGCAGCGGGTTTTTTCCGCTCTTCTCGCGCGCGCCAACATAGCTCAGCTGGTAGAGCAATTCATTCGTAATGAATAGGTCATCGGTTCGATTCCGATTGTTGGCTCCAGCGCTTCCGGGCGCCTGCGCCGGGGCTGCCCACTTTGCCTCCGCTCGCCGCCGCTCTGTTCGACTACACCCTACCGCCGCATCTCATCGCGCAGCAGCCCGCCGCCCGTCGGGATCAATCCCGTCTGCTCGTCGTGGACCGCGCGACGCGCACGTTGCGCCACAAAAAATTTTCCGATCTGCCCGAGTTCCTGCGCGCCGGCGACGTCCTGCTCCGCAACAACGCCGCCGTCCTGCCCGCGCGCTTGCACGCGCAGCGCCCCACCGGCGGCCAGGTCGAGTGCTTCCTGCTGCGGCCGACGGATGATCCCG
>JBDSGI010000591.1:0-5763 GCA_039919035.1 Opitutaceae bacterium | reverse complement strand
GCGGTCTGGCCGCCGGTGGGGAGCTTCGCGTTTACATCGACGCCACGGGCGAGGAGCGCCTGCACGGCGTCGAGCTGGCCGGTGCGCGCGGCGGTCATGAGCGGCGTCTCGCCGCCGCGGAGCGGGGCATTGGCGTCGGCGCCGGCGTCGAGCAGGAGAGTGATGAGCGCGGCGTTGCCGTTGACGCAGGCGAGGGAGAGCGGGGTGACGCCGAAGCGGTTCGCGGTTTTCGCATTCGCGCCGGCGGCGAGGAGGGCCGTGGCGGTGGCGAGGTCGTCGTTGCGCACGGCCCAGTGGAGGGCGGTCGTGCCGTCGGACTGCGCGGCGTTGACGTTGGTGTCGCGGAGGAGGGCGCGCGCGGTGGCGAGGTCTTTCTTTTCGAGGGCGTCGGCGAGGGGGGCGGGCGCGGCGGCGAAGGCGGAAGCGATCGTAAACAGGAGGGAACCACAGAAGAGCAGGGGCACCGAGAACGAGCGGCGGGGATTTCTGCGCCGGAGCGCTGGGGCTTTGGGTTTCATTTTTTGGGCAGGAGCAATGGGCCAAACCTCTTCAGTTGTTTCGTAGCCTTCTCCAGGTGGTTGTTGCGATCAGGCAAAACAGTGCGACTCCGAATCCAATTGCGAGTCCCCACAGCAAACTTCCGGAGATGATTGCCAGCAAACCCATGGCCGCCTGAAATATGCCATTCTTCATCAATTCGGAATGCGGCATTTTTAGTAAGACATAGACGAGCCAAAGGACGCACCAAACAATCGAGGTGAGGCCCATGATACCGAGAAATGGAAATTTCGCATTTGGATGCTCGTCTTTTTTCAGTTCAGATTCTTGACCAATCGATGAGCGGTGTATCGTGACGATTTCACTAGCGCGTGCGAAATCCGCGTTAGCGACGCTTATTCGGGCGGACTGCACACCGCAGATGTCGGCGCCTCCGTCGTGAAGGGCGCTAGTAATGCCTGCGTTTTCGAGTAGACTTTGGGCAAACGCGGCCTCGCCCGCGTTGGGAAATATCGCGAGCGGTTTCATCTTCCGTAGTCGCCAACTCACACCGTCAGCGGCCGGAATAGGTCGTTGATTTTTCCGGTGCTGTCGGCGAAGGAGTCGATTTTCACGCCGACTTTGTCGAGGAGGGAGAGATGGAGGTTGGCGAGCGGGGTGGGGTCTTTGTAGCGGAAGTGGCGGTTGCCCTTCATGCCGCCGGCGGCGCCGCCCGCGACGATCACGGGGAGATTGGTGTGGTCGTGGATGTTGGGGTTGCCGATGCCGCTGCCGTAGAGGAGGAGCGAGTGGTCGAGGAGGCTGCCGTTGCCGTCGGGCGTGGCCTTGAGCCGCTCAAGGTAGTAGGCGAAGAGCGAGACGTGGAAGGCGTTGATCTTCGCCATGCGGGCGATCTTTTCGGGGTCGTTGCCGTGGTGGGAGAGCGGGTGGTGGGGATCGGCGACGCCGGTCTCGGCGGCGTAGGTGCGGTTGCTCGTCTCGCGGGCGAGCTGGAAGGTGATGACGCGGGTGATATCGCCCTGCATGGCGAGCACCTGGAGATCGAACATGAGCTTGGCGTGCTCAGTGTAGGAGGCGGGGACGCCGAGCGGGCGCTCCAGATCGGTGGGCAGGCCGCTGGTGGCGGTGTCGGCTTCGGCTTTCTGGATGCGGCGCTCCACCTCGCGGACGGTGTCGAGATACTCGGAGATTTTGGCCTGATCGGCGGGGCCGAGCTTGCGCTTCAGGCTGGCGATATCCTCGGTGATCCAGTCGAGAAGGCTGGCGCGCTTGCGGAGCGCGGCGCGGCGCTCGGCGACGCTGCCGCCTTCGCCGAAGAGCCGCTCGAAGACGACGCGCGGGTGGGCCTCGTAGGGCAGCGGGGTGGTGGGCGAGGACCAAGAAAGATTATTTTGGTAAACGCAGGCGTAGCCGTTGTCGCACTGGCCTGTGGTCTGGAGCATGTCCATCGCGAGCTCGAGCGACGGAAGTTGAGTGTCCTGGCCGATTTGCTGAGCGGCGAGCTGGTCGGCGGTGGTGGCGAGGTAGTAGTCGTTGCTCTCGGTGTGCTTGGCCTTGGCGGCGCTGAGAAACGAGGAATTCGAGGTGGCGTGTGAGCCGGGGTAGGCGTTGCGCAGCTCAAGGTTGGTCAGGACGGTGAGCTGGTTGCGGTGTGGCTCCAGCGACTGGAGGATGGGTGGGAGTTCGCCAAGCGTGCCGGTCGGCCCGGAGGGAATCCAACGCGACTGGTCGCAGCCCATCGGCATGAAAATGTAGCCGAGACGGCGCACCGGGAGCGCGGGGGTCTTGGAGGAGGCGGTGGCGGCCGGGACCATGGCGTCGAGCAGCGGGAGCGCGAGGGAGGCGCCCATGCCCTTGAGGAACGTGCGGCGGGGCAGGGCGGACTTGGTGATGAAGTTGCTCATGGGGTTTTCCTCATTTGGAAGGGGACGCTGTTAACGATGCTAAGAATCAGGGAAGAGAAGCGGAACTGGTCGGCTTGGGCGCGGCGGACGATCTGGCGGACGGCGGGGGCGTCGTAGGTCTCCACGCCCCGACCGAGGGCAAAGATAAGGAGCTTTTCGGTGAGGGTGCCAGCGAAGAGTTCGGGGCGCTGGAGGAGGGCCTGCTCCAAGCCGGCGACGCCGTTGAACTTGCTGCCGTCGGTGAGAGCGCCCGAAGCGTCGACGGGGCGGTGGTCCTCGTTTTCACGCCAGCGCCCGACGGCATCGAAGTTTTCGAGCGCGAAGCCGACGGGATCCATGACATCGTGGCAACTGGCGCAGGACGGATTGGCGCGGTGGGCGGCGAGGCGCTCGCGAATCGGAAGCGAGGCGGAGACGACGTTGTCGTCGAGGGCGGGGACATTCGGCGGCGGCGGCGGGGGCGGCGCGCCGGCAAGATTGGAGAGAATCCAGTGGCCGCGAATCACGGGCGACGTGCGTGTGGCGTAGGATGTGACCGTGAGAATGCTGCCTTGGCGGAGCAGCCCGCCGCGCTGGCGGCTCGGGTCGCCGGCGAAGGAGACGCGCCGGAAGTGACTCCCGTAGATGTGGGGGACACCGTAGTGTTTCGCGAGGCGCTCGTTGAGGAACGTGTAGTCCGCGTTGAGCAGGTCCGTGACAGGTCGGTCTTCGCGCAGGACGCTCTCGAAAAATAGCTCGGTTTCCTGGCGAAACGCCTGGCGGAGATTGTCGTCGAAATCGATGAAACGGCGCAGGTCGGGTGTGACCGACTCAAGGCCGCGCAGGTGGAGCCACTGTGCAGCGAAATTGGTGACGAGATTGCGCGCGCGGTCGTCGGCCAACATGCGACGAACTTGTTGTTCGAGCTTTTCCGGCTGGCGAAGATCGCCGCGCACGGCGGCCTCGAGCAGCGCGTCGTCGGGCAGACTGCTCCAGATGAAAAATGAAATCCGCGAGGCGAGTTCGAGATCGCTGAGGCGATAGACGGTGCCGGGCGCGGCGCCGGCGGGATCGGTTTCGATGCGGAAAAGAAACTGCCCGCTCACCAGAATGGACGTGAGCGCGCTCTCTATGCCGGCATCGAAACCCGCGCCTTCGGCGGTGCCGTCGCGGAAAAATTTCAAGGGCTTGCGCAGGTCGTCGTCGGTGATGGGCCGGCGATAGGCGCGGCGCAGCAGCGGGGTGAGGATTTGGCGCGCGCGGGCTTCGTCGTCGGCGCTGAGCGCGGCGGTCGACGTCGCGAGGCTCCCGAAAATCGCGCGGCGGCTTGGCGTGTCGCCGGCGCCCTGAGCGTCGAACGGGCCGGTGATGGAAACTTGGAAAACGGCGGGAGCGGTGCGCGGGTGCCGATGCATGTTGAAGCGCGAAACGAAGGGCTTGCGCTCGGTCTCAAGCACGGCCGAAGGATCTTTGGGAAATGTGATGCCGACGTCATGCGGGCCGGCCTTTACGGCGACGCGGAACTTAAGGTGCTGGTCCACGCCCTCGGCGTTTTTGTCCGCCCCCGGAGGTTTCACGGTGGCGACGGCGATGCGCTCCCGGTCGATCAGTGCCTCCACTTCGTGCGGGCGCCGGAGGCCCTCGACCTGTTCGTTGCGGTCGCGCGAGAGTCGCACTTGGATTTCGTAGACACCATCCTGAGGGAAAACATAGGGAATGAGAATGCCGCCGCGCGTGCCGAGCGGCAGGCCTTCGACGTGGTCTTCTTGGGTGACGTCGGGCCGGACGCGAAACGTGTCGCCGCCGGGAACCTTGCGCGGCGCGCCCACGGCCAGGCGGGTGATTTTGTGCGCCGCCGTGACGTAGCGATCAAGGAGGGTGGGCGAGAGATTGCCGACGGCGACGTTGTCGAAACCGTGACTCGGCTCGTCGTTCGGGAGTAGGGAATTGGCGTCGATTTCGACACCCAGTAAATCACGGACTGCGTTTTGATATTCGGTGCGGTTGAGCCGGCGGAACGTATCGGTTCGCCCTGGGTTCGGCGCAGCGTCTGAGGCCATGTCCAAGGCGCTGGCGAAGTAGCTCGAAAGCTCTCGGTAGGTCGTGTCGTCGGGTCGATGCTCCCCAAGCGGGGGCATTTGCCGGTGCTCTAGCTTGCGCAGGACGCGCTCCCAAATTTCGGGCGCGTTGGCAGGATTTCGGACGTCGACCAGGGAGAGATCCAACTGGCCCTTTTTTATGTCGGAATCGTGGCATTCGACGCATTCGCGCCTGACGATCGCGGCGACGTCCACAGCATTTAGACATGTCGTCGACGAGATAGTGGCTGCCGCGATCAATACCCAACGACGGGGTGGTGAGGACGACCGAAGACCGTGTGTGTTGGGCTGATGACTCGACATGGGGTATTTAAGTGGCGTGCACCCAATATCAGGGTGGTGACGCCCTCGGATTGAAGCCGGTTTCGGTCCGGAGGCAACAATTGAGTCGAGGTTAAGGCAAGTATGACCGATACTGCAATGTATCCATATTACAACAACGCACATAACCCGGTGGCGGTCCGTGACGCTATCTTCGCATTTGGGAGCGAACCGACCCTCGGAGGAATGGTTGAGGGGCCCCTGTTCAATGCGAAGGCGTGTTCGCGCCATAGGAGCCTGAATCTTTTTTGAAAAAAAGCTTGCGGACTGCATCCAGCTTCGCAGTTTCCGCGCTCCGCTGACGACCTTACTAAAGGTCTAGGCAGATCAGCGAAACGTTCTTCGAAGTTTTTCTTGCCGCCTTTTTCAGCCGAATTTTTCTGAGAAAAGTAGTTGACGAAAGGCTCCTGAAAATCTTTGTTCTAAATCTTTCCCCGAAATGGGGCTCTTTGAAATTTACTTTGTGCGATTGATTGGGACCCCCAATCAAAATTCAAAAAATGGTTTCAGCTTCGGCTGAAACCGAGTATAGTAGTTCATGAATCACTAGGTTCTGAACTCTCTTTTCGGAGAGTTTGATCCTGGCTCAGAATGAACGCTGGCGGCGTGGTTAAGACATGCAAGTCGAACGGTTTTTGCTGAAGCGCAAGCGGATGTAAAAACAGTGGCGAACGGGTGCGTAACACGTGAACAATCTACCTTTAAATGGGGAATAGCTCGCCGAAAGGCGGATTAATACCGCATACGGTTGCCCCTCTCATGAGAGGCATACCAAAGTCAGGGACCGCAAGGCCTGACGTTTAAAGAGGAGTTCGCGGCCTATCAGCTAGTTGGCGAGGTAACGGCTCACCAAGGCTAAGACGGGTAGCTGGTCTGAGAGGATGATCAGCCACACTGGAACTGAGACACGGTCCAGACACCTACGGGTGGCAGCAGTTTCGAATCATTCACAATGGGCGAAA
>JBDSGI010000590.1:0-2828 GCA_039919035.1 Opitutaceae bacterium | reverse complement strand
CGAGACCGGTGCGGTCGAGATAGTCGAGCACCTGGCCCACGGAGTCATCCACACCCTGCACGCAGGCGAGGTAGTCCTGCATGTAGCGCTGATATTTCCATTTCAGGAGCGCGTCGCCGGTGAGCGTCTGCTTCGTGCCGTCGGGGCGCGTGACTTCGAGTTCCATCGGTTTCGTCTGAAGCCATTTTTGGCGCTCGGGGCCCGCGAGATCGGCGGGCGGCGTGAGCTTGAGATCTTGGCGCGTGAGATCGCGCGCGACGGTCTGTAGATTTTCAGGCAGGGCGGCGGGGCGCGTCGCGTAATCGTCGCGCAGCGTATCGGGCTCGGGGATGACCTTGTCTTTGAAAAGCGCCTGATTGCGTTTGTCGGGCTCCCACGGGCGATGCGGCGCCTTCTGGTGCAGCATCAGGAAAAACGGTTTGTCCTGCGGCCGAGTTTTCAGCCACTCGATGCCGAGGTCCGTCGTGATGTCGGTGCAGTGCCCCTCGATGGTGAGCTTCCGGCCGGGCACGAGGAAGGTGGGGTTCCAATACACGCCCTGCCCCGGCAGCACGATCCAGCGATCGAACCCGGTGGGATCGGAGCCGAGGTGCCACTTGCCGATCATGCCGGTGTGGTAGCCGGCGGCCTGGAGGTGCTTCGCGACGTTGTCGCGCGCGCCGTCGAAGCGGTTGAAGACCGGCACGCCGTTGAGATGCGAGTATTGGCCGGTGAGCAGCGTGGCGCGGCTCGGCGTGCAGATGGAATTCGTGACAAAGGAATTCGTGAACCGCGCGCCATCCTTCGCGAGCCGATCGATGTTTGGCGTCTGGTTGACCTTCGAACCGTAGGCCGAGATCGCATGCTGCGCGTGGTCGTCGGAGAAGATGAAGAGGATATTGGGCCGGGTGGGCGCAGAGGCGGCAAAGACCGCAGCCGGCCACGCGAGGAGCGCGAGGAGGAGTTGCTTCATGGGGTGAGGGGAAAACGAAAAAGATTTTGGGCGTGGAGGGCGAGCCGCTATCGCCTGCGAGGGTCGATTTGTTGGGTATGCTCCGGTGCGCGACGGAAAGCCTGCTCTGCAAAAGCGACCAGAGGTGCATCTGGATCCGGGCACGGCGGCCGGGTCAGACGCGCCACGTTTTCAAACTCAGCGAACTGCCGACGCGAGGGCATACGCGGCGCGAATCCAAGCTCCGCGCGTGACCCGTCCATCGGGTGGCGGGAGGCGCATCGCATCAAGCCCGCCTTCTCGCACTAGAGATGCCCAACGGGCGGCAAGCTGCGCATCGAGCACGAGTTCCAGTCCGGCCTCGTGGTTCAACCAGCCTTCGGAATGCTGCCCCTCAATCTGTTTGCCGAGTCTGGCTCCGGCGGGCCGGGGGGCGAGGCCGTGCAATCCGCCCATTGAGCCCCACCACTGCACCGCGGCGAAATCAGCGTGGGCGGGGAGCACATCGCCCACGTAGATCGTCGCGGCGCCGTCGGCGTGGAGGCGGCGCTGCAGCGCGCGCACGTCAACCGTGCGCACATCGGGCGCCGCACTCTGCGTGAGCGCGAGGTGGGCGGCGTGGCCGGCGGCCTGCCCGAGCGAGGACCAAATTGGTTCGAGGCGCAGGGCGCAGAAGCCGACGTGGGTCGCGCTCACGGGCACGGGCGCAAGGAGGTTGCGCACGTCTTTCGGCACGAGCGTGCCGTAAGGCACCTGATAGGGCGCGTAAGCCACGCCAAGTCCCTCGCCGAAGCGTTTGCCGCCGAAACGCGAACCCTCGTGGCGCACGCCGTGGCTGCTGTGGCCGTAGTCTCCCATGGCGATCGAATCGGGTTGGAACACGGCGCGCGCGTCGCCCTCGGCGAAGCGGGTGTCGTGTTGCGTGTAGAGTCGCAGACCCTGCATCCGGCGCGCTTCGCGCACATATAGCTGCGGCGGGATGTGGCCGCTCTCGACAAACTCGTCCTTGCACCAGCCCCACGTGCGGGCATCGGCGGAAAGCTTGGCGGGCACCGCGGGATCGTTTTGCAGAAAATAAATCAGGCCCACGTCCCAGAGCACGTGTTCGTCGTAGACGCGCTCGCGGGTGGCGGTGTCGCCCTCGGGCCACATGAGTTGCTCGCCCGGCAAGGAGAGGCGCACGAAACCGTGGGAGACATCGTTGATGTCGCGCTTGTTGTTCGGGAGCACGGGAATTTGCGCCTTCAGGACGTTGTCGGAATCGCGGTAGCCGCCAAAGACCTGCTTGATTTTTCCCGAAGCGATGAGCTCCAGAATCGGCGCGAAGATCTCGCGCTGATAACCCTTCGGCGCCGTGACCGGCACGCGAATCGACGGGTCCTGCGTCATGACGAAGCGGAAATTATAGCCCTGCAGATCGCCGCTGCTGTCCTCGGGGGCGGCAGACTCGTCGAACTCGTCGCGGCTCTCGACGCCGACGCGATACTCGACTTCGGCGGCGGCGATGAGATCGCCCTCGTAGCTGCCGTCGATGAAGATTTTTCCCTCGTAAACGTGCTCCGAACCCGTGGCGTCGCGAAAGCGCGCGGCACGCACCCACCGGTTGCCGGAGGGGCCGCGGGTGTTGGCGGCGGTGAGGGTCCACTGCGTCTTGACCGTGATATTCGGATACTCGGCGAGCATCCGTTGAAACAGCAGCAAGTTCACGCTCGGCTCCGCGTGGGTGCCGCGGAAACTGTCTTTCACTTGGGGAGAATTTTCGCCGTAGGTTTTCCGGTAGTAAGCGAGCGTGCGCTGCGTGAGGTCGTAGTAAGTGCCGGTGATCGATTCGAACGTGCGGAAATCAGGATGCGAGAGACCGTTGGTGGTCATGCCGCCGATGCGGATGCTCGGCTCG
>JBDSGI010000589.1:0-8238 GCA_039919035.1 Opitutaceae bacterium | reverse complement strand
CGCGCGCCGGCGGGACCACCCGCGCGGTGTTCGCGCCGTTTAGCGATCGGATGGCGGAACTGATCTCGGCCGCGGATCTCGTGGTTTCGCGGGCCGGGGCAGGCACGCTGGCCGAACTCGCGCGCTGCGAGACGCCGGCGATTCTCGTGCCCTATCCGCTGGCGGCGGACAATCACCAGCAGGCCAATGCCGAATATTTTGCGCAGCAGGGCGGCGGGATCGTGATCGCGCAGCCGCAGATCGCGCAGTTGTATGCGACGGCCCGTGAATTATTGGACGACTCCCACCGCCTCCAGCAACTGCGCGCGAGCCTGCCACGTCTGGACCACGCGAACTCCGTTGAGGTCATGCTGGACGATTTGGAAACCATCGCCCGCCGCGATCGTTCCCATCGCGAGCCTGCGGTCACGGTTGCCGCCGCATGATCGCCACCATGCCCACCTCTCAAAATCGCGATGCGGCTTCAAGTCAGCGCGGCTTGCCGGCGGGCGCGCGGCCGACTGTCACGGCATGGGACGAACATTTTGCCGCGCTCCGGAGTGCCGTGGGCGAAGGCGGTCTGCTGCGGCGCGAAGAGAACTTGGCGCCCAAGACAACTCTCCGCGTCGGGGGCGCGGCGCGGATTTACGCGGAGCCGAAAGCAGTGGAGGAGTTGCAGGCGCTGCTGCGCACGGCGCGGGCGCGCGGGATTGCGGTCCTCCCGCTCGGTCGCGGATCGAACCTCGTGGTGCCCGACGAAGGTGGCGACGCATTGGTTGTTTCGCTTGCGCACGAAGCGTGGGCGGCGTTTGAGCCCCAGGCCGATGGCCGCATCCGGGTGGGAGCGGGCTTGCGGCTGAAAAATCTCTGCGGCCTCGCGGCCAGGCATGGGCTCGGCGGCTTCGAGTTTCTCGAAGGCATCCCTGGCAACATCGGCGGCGCCTTGCGCATGAACGCCGGCGCCATGGGCGGTTGGATGTTTGACGTGGTGGAGTCAGTCCAAATGATTTCACTCGAGGGCGCCGTCACCACGGTCGAGAAGGCCGCCATGCACATCGATTATCGGCACTGTGCCGAACTGAATCAGGCGATTGCATTGGGCGCGGTGCTGCGCCCGGCGGCGCCAAGCGCGGCGGAGGCGGTCGCGCGACAAATCGATGTTTATCGGAAAAAACGCCAGGAGTCGCAGCCGCGCGAGCCGAGCGCCGGTTGCATTTTCAAAAACCCGCCGGGCAACTCGGCGGGCCGCCTGATCGACGAATGTGGGCTGAAAGGAGAGCGGGTGGGCGACGCCGAGGTCTCGGCGGTGCACGCCAATTTCATCATCAATCGTGGCGGGGCATCGGGCGCTGACGTGATTGAACTGGTGCGACGGGTGCGCGCCCGCGTGCGGCAGGCGCGCGGGGTTGAGCTGCAACCCGAGGTGCTGCTCTTCGGTAAAAAATGGGAGGACGTGCTGTGAATTTTCGATTTTCGATTGGTGATTCTCGATTGGCCCGGTTTCTCCTCCGCCGGGGTCGACGAGGCGCTCGCCTGGCGGCCAAAAATAAAAAACTCAGAATCGAAAATTGAGATGACGACTCCCATCATTGCCGTATTTGCCGGCGGCACCTCGGCCGAGCGCGAGGTTTCCCTCGGCTCGGGCCGCGCCTCGGCGCTCGCACTTGCGCGGTCGTTTCCGACCCGTCTGTTTGAGGTAAATGCGGCCGCGATTCCGGCCGGCGTCGATCCCGCGCGGCATGTCGTGTTCTCCACGCTTCACGGCACATTCGGCGAGGACGGCGGGATGCAGCGGCTTCTCGACGCCGCGGGCATTCACTATGCCGGCTGTGATGCCGCGAGCAGCGCGCTGACGATGGACAAGACGCGGACGAAGGAAGCGGCGGCCGCCCGAGGAGTGCGCGTGGTGCCAGGGGTGACTTTTTCCGCCCCGGCCAAACCCACCGCCGATGCCGTGGTGGCAAAGCTGGGGGAAAACGTGGTGGTAAAACCCAACAGCGAGGGCAGCAGCGTGGGTCTGGCGGTGATCGCCACCCGCGCCGAGCTGGCGACGAAGCTAGAATCGATCACGGCCGGCGGCTGGCTGATCGAGCGGCGGGTGGTGGGCCGCGAGTTTTCGGTCGGAGTTTTACGGGGCAAGGCCATGGGCGTGGTCGAGATTCGCCCGAAGTCAGGCGTCTATGATTTTACCAGTAAATACACCAAGGGCATGACTGAGTATTTCGCGCCGGCGCCGTTGGATCCGCAGGCAACTGCGGAGGTGCAGCGCGCGGCGGAGGCGGCGTTTGCCGGCTGCGGGTGCCGCGACTACGCCCGGGTCGATTTCATGCTGTCGGCGCAGGGCGAATTTTTCCTTTTGGAGATCAATACACTGCCGGGGATGAAGGAGACGAGCCTGCTGCCGATGAGTGCGCGCTGCATCGGCTTGGATTTCTCGGCCTTGGTGCGCGCGTTGGTGTCACCGGCGTTACAGCGGTTTGGGGGGGCCGGCCCGTCCCAACGGCCATGAACGAAGCTTCCTCCAGCATCCCGGCTCCGAAAAATTGGCGCGCGATTTCGCAGTCGATGAAGCCGCGTGCGCTGTCGCGGGGCGGTCGCTGGCGGTTTTTTTTGTCGGGCCTGCGATTGACGGGGGTGGTATTCGTCCTCGGTGGCCTTGCCTGGGGAGCGTGGCTGGTGAACGGGGCTTTGCAGGAGGATCCGCGGCGCGTCCCGGCGGTGGCGAAGACGTTGCCCATGCGCGCGCCGGAGTTGCAGACGACGCGCGACGGCGTGCTCGATCAGGCGTGGCTGGCGCGGACGCTGGAGCTGCCGCGCGGGATCTCGCTGATGGAAATCGACCTCGGGCGCCTGCGTTCCCGCATCCTGCTGGATCAGCAGGTGCTGACGGCCGATCTCATGCGTATCTTTCCGGATCGGCTACGCGTGAGGATTACGGAGCGGGCGCCGATTGCCCGGGTCCGCATCGATGAAAAAGGAACTGAGTCCGAGCTGCTGGTGGCACGGGATGGCGTGGCGTATTTCGGCACGGGTTACGATGGCGCGATGCTGGCCTCACTGCCGTGGTTCGAGGGCTTGGGACTCGCCCGGTATGGGATCGGCTATCGCGCGCTCGTGGACCTTGAGCCGGTCTCCCGCCTGCTGGCTGACGCGCAGTTTTCGGCCCCGCATCTCTATGCGAATTGGCGGAATATCTCGCTGGCGCGCCTGGTCATGGACAACGAAATCGAGGTGACCACGAAGTCCGGAGTCGCCGCAAATTTTAGCGCCAAGGGAGAATTTTTTCTTCAGCTCGCCAAGCTCGATCACATCATCAGCGAAAAGCTTTCGCACGTCGCCTTCACCAGCGCCAGGATTGACCTGTCGCTCGGGCGCGAAGTGCCGGTGACGATTCGCTTGCCCGCTCCCAACCGCCTTCTTTCCGCCCTCTCCCCGTCCAAGTCGAAATCCAAACCGTGAGTTCCAGAACTTCCTTCATCGGTGCCGTCGAGATCGGCACGTCAAAAATCACCGTGCTCATCGGCGAGTGCTCCGGGCGCGAACTGGCCATCATCGGCCGCGGCGAGTGCGCGTCGCGCGGCGTGATCAAGGGCGTCGTCGCCGACAACCGCGCCGCGAGCGACGCAACCCACGCCGCGCTGGAGTTGGCGGAGCGCGACGCCGGCGAGCGCATCGATCTCGTATTTCTCGCCCAGTCGGGCGGGCACTTGGAAGGTTTCTACAATGAAGCTTCCGTGAACGTAAAAGCCTCGGACAACCTGATCGAGACCAGCGATGTGCGCACGGTCTGCGCCCTTGCCAAGTCGAAGGACCTGCCCGCGGGTCGGATGGTGGTGCATAACATCCGCCGGCCTTTTCGGGTCGACGGGCGACTGGTGCCGGGCAGTCCCGATAATCTCGTCGGCCAGCGGCTCGAGGTCGGTTACTGGACCGCGCATGGCCAGGAACAGCGCATCGCGGATCATATCAATGTGATTCGTGGTTTCAATTTGCCGGTGCGCGAACTCGTGCTCTCCAGTCTCGCGGCCGGGCACATGGTCACTTCTCCCGAAGAGCGCCAGCACGGCGTGCTCGTGCTCGATATCGGCGCGGGCACGACGGATTTTGTGCTGTATCGCGACGGCGGCGCGCACACCACGGGCGTCGTGCCCGTCGGCGGCGCGCATCTCACCAACGATCTTGGAATTGGGCTGCGGTTGCAGGAAGGGCAGGCGGAGAAACTGAAACTTCGTTTCGGACGCGCCGGCGTGCTGACGAAGGACAAGGCGCAGAAAGTCTGGCTCGACGGAAATTTCGCCATCGGCGACCGGCAGTTTTCCCAGCAAGCCATCGAGCAGATCACGGCCGCGCGGACCTGGGAGTTGCTTGAGGTGGTGAAGAAGAAGCTCGGCGGGGCGTTTTCCCCGGAGACCTGCGCATCCGGCGTGGTGCTCACGGGCGGCACGGCGAAGCTCAGCGGCATCGTCGAGACGGTCGCCAAGGTCTTCGGCGTGCCGGCGCACCTTGGCGAGGCGCCCGCCTGGGTAAACGAAAACCTGCGCGATCCCGGTTATCACACGGCGCTCGGTCTGTTGTATTATGGGATGAGCATGCACAGCGAGAAACTCGCGGCCGACCGGCGCAGCAGCGGATTTTTCACCGGGATGAAGCGCCTGTTCTCCCACGCCTGAACTTCGCCATGAACCATCACGAACTGCCTCTCGCGCACTCGCTCCTCACCGACCGCAACATCGCGATCAAGCTGGTCGGCGTCGGCGGTGCCGGCTCCAACGCGGTCGACCGGCTCAAGATGGAAAACCTCGAGTGTCTCCAACTCGCGGTCATCAACACCGACCATCAGGCGCTCTCCAGCTCCCCGGTGCAGGACAAAGTCTTGATCGGCATGGGCGTGACCCGCGGCCTCGGTGCCGGCGGGGATCCCGACCTCGGCCGTGAGGCGGCGGAGGCCGACCGCGAAAAGATTGGCCAAGTCGTGAAGGACTGTGACCTCGTCTTCCTCGTGACCGGCATGGGCGGCGGCACTGGCAGCGGTGCTTCGCCTGTCGTCGCCGAGATTGCGGCGGAATCGGGCGCACTCGTGATCGCCTTTGTCACGATGCCCTTCAGTTTCGAAGGCGGCCGGCGGCTGAAACAGGCCGAGGAAGGACTGCGCGCGCTGCGGCAGGTCTGCGACGCCGTGATCCCGCTGCCCAACGATGTGCTGCTGCAGGAGTCGGGCGACAGCGACGGCCTGCTCGCGTCGTTCGCCCGCGCCGACGAATGGATCGGGCGCGGCGTGAAATCGATCTGGTCGATGCTCTTCAAGACGGGGCTGATCAATCTGGACTTCGCCACGCTGCGGCAGGCGTTTCACCAACGCGGCGGCAAGACACTCTTCGGCCTCGGGTCTGGCTCGGGCGAAAACGCCACCGCCGAGGCGATTGCCAACCTCAAGCTCTGCCCACTCCTGCACACGCCGGAATTTTCGCGGAAGGCCGACCGCCTGCTCGTGAACATCCTCGGTGGCGCGGACCTTACTCTGCCCAAGGTCAACGAACTCATGACCGCGATCACGGAGCAGTTCGGCCGCGACTCGCACGTGATCATGGGGGCCGTGATCGACGAGGACATGGCGGGCCGCGTCGAGGTCTGCATCATTGGCACGAGCGACATGGGCGGGCGCAGTGCGGCCACGCGCCGCCCGGTGGCGGTGGGCCAGCGCGCCAAGCCCGCGCCGCACGGGCTGGAAACCCGGGCGGAGTCGCCGGTAATTTCCGCCCCCATCCTGCTGCCGAAAATGTCATTGGAGGCCGAACCAGTCGTCGTCGCGCCACGCGCCGGCGAGGCCAAGGTCGTGCATCTCGCCAAACCCGCGCAGGACGAGTTCGGTTTTGGCGAACTGGAGAGCCGGGGGCATTTCGAGAAGACCGACCGCAATCTCTTCGATGGCCAGGATCTCGACGTGCCGACCTACCTCCGCAAAGGCATTAAGATTAGTGTGTGACGAGGCCGAATCGTTTTGTTTGAGCGGAAGAGTAAATGCGAATGCGGTGCGGACCCGCTGCTCCCACCGGACCTTGGGGCCCGACGGCGCCATTCGCTTCCGGCAGGGCTTGCGGTCCAGTCGCGCCCTCGTTGCCCGCGGGCCCCTGCGCGCCCACCCGACCTTGCGGGCAAGTTGCTCCAATCGAGCCAACCGCACCCGTTGCACCAGTCGGCCCGACGGGTCCGGTTGGGCCTTGGGTGGATGTGAACCCCGAAGGAAAACCGAGAATCGCGCTGCCTGGCGCGATCAGGAGAATCGCTGAGGGACGTAACGGTGCGGCGTTCTGGCTTCTTTCATTGATTGGCGTGAGGCGCGCACAACGAGAGCAGCAGGACAGCCGAGAGCATCGCATCCGGCGCTCCCGCGGAATACTTCGAATGATGCAGGTGATAAAACTGCTGGTGGGGGTGATGCTCGCGGAGTGCTCGGGGTGGCGCGGTGCATGAGCCCGCGCTCGAAACAAAAGTAGCGGACTATGGTCCGCGCGGCTGGATCGACCCCCTTGGCAAACCCGCCACCTTCTGCATCGTGGGGGGAATGTTCGTCGATGAATGCACAGTGAAGCTTGCCGCGGGTGACGGTGGGCGGGGTTGTATTGGCTTCCGCCGTGAAAAATATGAGCCGTGGGGAGGTCCCAATGGCGGCGATGGTGGCCGTGGGGGTGACGTCGTCTTGCTGGGCGACGTGAACACGAACAATCTCGTCGATTACAAATTCCAGCCGCATTGGCGCGCCGAGCGGGGCGAGCACGGTCAGGGCGCGGATTGCCACGGCAAAGATGGCGTGCATCGCGTCTTGAAATTGCCGCTCGGCACGGTGGTGACCGACCTCGCGACGCAGAAGCCGGTCGCCGAAATCGTCGCTGATGGCCAGCGAATCGTGCTCCGCAAGGGAGGCAACGGGGGTTGGGGCAACACGCATTTCAAGACCTCGACCAACCGGGCGCCCAAGCGGGCCAACGAGGGCCAGATCGGCGAGGCGGGAGAATATCGACTGGTGCTGAAGAGCATCGCGGATGTCGGGCTCGTGGGTTTTCCCAACGCGGGCAAATCCTCGCTGACCGGCCGCCTCACGAAGGCGCACCCCAAAACGGCGGCCTATCCCTTCACGACGCTGCATCCGCAAATCGGCGTGATCGAGTTTCCCGACGAGGTGAAGGGCAACCGGCGTCTGCTGCTCGCCGATGTGCCCGGCCTGATCGAGGGGGCCCATGAAAACCGCGGTCTCGGCCACCGGTTCCTCCGGCATATCGAGCGCTGTGCGCTGTTGATCTTCATCGTCGATATGGCGGCGACGGACGCCCGCGATCCCCGCGACGACTACAAGCAACTGTTGCGCGAGCTAAAACTTTACGACCCGGCACTGCTCGACAAACCCCGGCTCGTGGTCGCCAACAAGATGGATGTGCCCGAGGCGGCGGCGCAGCTCGTGAAATTTAAGAAACGCCACAAAGCGGTCGACGTGCTGGAAATCTCCTGTCTCACGGGCGACGGATTGGAGAAATTGAAAAAAGAGTTGTTAAAACGGGTCGCGAAATTCCGCCGGAAGGAAAAAGCGTCGCATGCGGCGGAGGCGTGACGATAGGTAGGCGGTAAATGTCGAAAGAATACCGCCCGCTCCTCATGCGCGCCAACCGCCTCCTTGGGGCGCAGTTGGTCGAGCACAACCTCGTTAAGATCGAGGATCTGGAGCAGGCGAATGAGAAGTTTATCGAGGTGGTGGCGAGCGGCCTGCCGCGGCAAACCTCGATTCTCGCGATTCTGGCCTACGACATGAAAGTCCTGCAGGAGGACGACATGTTGCGCCACTTGGTGGAGGCCGACGGTCTCGGGCTGGTCGATTTGCGCGAATACGATGTGCCCGACGACATCAGAAAAGGATTGGATGTCGGTGCCTGCTGGGCGACGTGGTCGGTGCCGTTCGATCGCGAGGAGGAATTTTGGTTTGTGGCGACGGCCTATTACCTGAGTCCGGCGGTGCGCAGCCACTGGGAAAAGCAGTTGGGCGGTCCCATCCTGTGGTTTGGCACTTCGCTCGATGCGATCGCCGAATACTTGGAAAAACATGCGGAGGAGGTCGCGTCATCCGGCGCGGGCCGCGCGGCGGCGGCGGCGGTCGCTTCGGCGGTGGCCTAATCACACGTTATGCCACTCGGAAAAATCCAGCTTCAGATTGTCGGCAAGCTCGTCGAGATGGGGCGCCTCGACGAGGCGCAACGCACCGACCTCGCGGGC
>JBDSGI010000588.1:0-3351 GCA_039919035.1 Opitutaceae bacterium | reverse complement strand
GTCGCCGCCAAGGTCGGCCACCTCGGTCTCATGCCGCAGGGCCAGGCCGAGCGCGACCGCCGCGTGGTCGCAATGGTCTCGACGATGGACGCCGAGGGCTTTGGCAACTGCACCAACCAATACGAGTGCAGCGCCGCGTGCCCGAAACTCATTTCGCATGATTTCATCGCGCGCATGAATCGCGACTACCTCGGAGCGACGGTTCGCGCCGCGTTCCGGCCGACGTCGAATGCGGCCGGTGGCGCGGGCTGAGCGGGACCGCCTTGTGCGCCGTGATTCGGCGCACTTGGTAGTTAGTACACCGACAGCGCGCGGGCGCTCTCCAGCACCACCCACGCGGCGCCGAGGGCCACGCCGAGGCGGAGGCAGTTCTTCATCACCTTCCGGCCTTGGAGGACAGCGTCGCGCAGATCGGTGTCCAAGGTGCGCCGGTTGTTCTTCGGCATGAAGCTCACGAAGCGCGGATCGCTGAAACGGCCCCGATGGGCGCGCCTTCGCCCAAAACGGAAGGGCAAATGGAGGCAGAGGTTCAGCAGCGCGCGCAGCACAGAGGGGTTGTCGAAATTTGAAGTGGTTTTTTCAAGGGGAAAGCCGCTACCGTCGGACTTTCACGCCGTTTTATTTTCGCGTTACCATTTCCATGCACCACTTCCACTATTCCGGCTCTGACCTGCACTGCGAATCCGTCGACCTCGCCGGCGTCGCCAAGCTCTACGGCACGCCGACCTATGTCTACAGCGCGGCCACGATGGAGGATAATTTCCGCCGCCTCCAGCGCGGGCTCGCCGGGCTGGACGCCCAGTTGTGTTACGCGATGAAGGCCAACTCCAATATCGCGATCCTGCGGCATTTCTCGAATCTTGGCGCCGGTTTCGATCTCGTGAGCGGCGGTGAAGTCCGCCGGGTGCTGGCCGCCGGCGCGAATGTGAAGTCGAGCGTCTTTGCCGGTGTCGGCAAGACCGAGGCCGAGATCAAGCTGGCGCTGGAAAACGGCATCTTCTCCTTCCACGTCGAGAGCGAGCCCGAGCTCGCCCGCATCAACCACGTCGCCGGCAAGCTCGGCGTGAAGGCCCCCATCGCCATCCGGGTGAATCCCGATGTCGATGCGCACACCCACGCCAAGATCACCACGGGTAAGAGCGACAACAAGTTTGGCATCCCGCTCAAGCACGCCGCCGCCGCCTACGAGGCCGCCGCGAAATACCCGAATCTCCAGATTAAGGGCGTGCAGATGCACATCGGCTCGCAGCTCACCTCGGTCGCGCCGTTTGTCGAGGCGGTCGAGAAGGTCGCGCCGTTTGCGGCTGAGTTGAAGGCAAAGTATGGCATCACTTACTTCTCCATCGGGGGCGGCATGGGCATTGTCTATAAGGACGCTCTCGCCAGCGGCCAGCAGGCGTGGTGGGACGCGCAGCCGGCGGACAAACGCCCGCTCACCCCCGAGACTTATGGCGCGGCGCTCGTGCCGTTATTGCAGCCGCTCGGGCTGAAGATTCTCCTCGAACACGGCCGCTTCATGGTGGGTAACTCCGGCGTGCTCCTCGCGCGCGTCGAGCATCTCAAGCGCGGCGCCGGGAAAAACTTCCTGATTGTCGATGCCGCGATGAACGACCTCGTGCGCCCTGCGATGTATGACAGCTTCCACGAAATCGCGCCGCTGCATCGCGACACCGCGCGCCGCGCGCTAACGGCCGACATTGTAGGCCCGATTTGCGAGAGCGGCGATTGTTTTGCCAAGGACCGCCAGCTGCAGGAGGTCGGCGAGGGCGAGCTCATCGCCTTCATGAGCGCCGGCGCCTACGGCTACACGATGTCGAGCCGCTACAACACCCGCGGCATGGCCGCCGAGGTGCTCGTGAAGGGCAGCGCCTTCGAACTCATCAACGCCCGCGAAACGTTCGAGCAACTGATCGCCGGCGAAAAAGTGCCGGCGTTTCTGAAGTAGTTTTCTGCGTGGCCCACGTAATACATGAAACACACGAAAAATTGATCCAACGGACCGCCGTTGCCGGAATTTATCCGTGTGTTCCGTGTATTCCGTGGGCTAGATCCGTCCCATGAATTTTGTCGTCGTTGGGGCGGGCGCGTGGGGCACGGCCTTCGCGCTGCATCTTGCCCGAGCGCGACAGCCGGTGACGTTGGTGCCGCGACGTGCGGAGCAGGCCGACGTGCTCGCTGCGACCCGGCTCAATCCCGACTACCTTCCCGGCCTCCCGCTGCCGCCCGAAATCCGTGTTACCGCCAACCTGAGTGCGGCGGTGCGCGATGCGGAGGTCGTGTTGCTCGCCTGTCCGGCGCAAGCGCTCCGGGAAACCTGTGCCCGCGTCGGTTCAGCAAAGATCGTGGTAAGCCTGGCTAAGGGGCTCGAACTCGGCACCCATTTACGGCCCTCGGAAGTTATCGCGTCGGTCTTGCCCGGTGCAGTCGTGGGATCGCTGACCGGGCCCACGAACGCCCTCGGCGTCGCTCGTGGCGATCCGTCGGCGATGGTGTTGGCGACAACCGGCGCGAACGCCGCCGCCTGCCAGGCGGCTATCAGCGGCCCGACGCTCCGTATCTACACGAGCGACGATTTGGCCGGGGTGGAATTCGGCGGCTGCCTCAAGAACATCTACGCGATCGCGGCCGGCTGCTGCGACGGCCTTAAGCTGGGCGACAATACCAAGGCCGCGCTGCTCACCCGGGCGCTAGCCGAGATGGTGCGAGTGGGCGTAACGCTCGGGGCGCGGGCGGAGACGTTTTACGGCCTTAGCGGCTTTGGCGATTTGGTGGCCACCTGTTACGGGGGCTGGAGCCGCAACCGCGAATTCGGCCAGCGCCTCGGCGAGGGGCGCAGCGTCGCGGAATTGGTGGCGCACCGCACGACGGTGGTCGAGGGCCACAAAACCACCGAGGCGTTTGCGGAGCTCTGCGCAGAACGGGGCATCGATGCGCCGATTCTCCGCGAGGTGAATGCCGTGCTCGCCGAGGGCAAGCCGCCCGCCGCGGCCCTCACCGCGCTGATGACGCGTGAACTCAAACGGGAAAACCATTCTCCGGCTCCGGTTGGGCTGCACGGTCAATGAACGCGGCTGAGCGGGTTGCCGTTTTCGGCAGCCTCAACATCGATTTGATTTTGCAGGTGCCGTCGTTGCCCCGTGCGGGCGAAACGATCGTGGCTCGCGCCGTTGAGCAACAATTCGGCGGCAAAGGAGCCAATCAAGCAGTGGCCGCCGCACGCCAAGGTGCCTCGGTCGTCATGGTGGGCGCGGTGGGCGATGATGTTCATGGAGAAAACTACCGGCGGTGCCTCGAAGTTGAAGGCATCGACGTCGCGCCGGTGCGCATCATTCCCGGTTGCCCGACCGGCAC
>JBDSGI010000587.1:0-3707 GCA_039919035.1 Opitutaceae bacterium | reverse complement strand
AAGAAATCGCGGGTGGTAGAGGCGGGCCCGATCCCGCGCACACGCTGGTTGGCCTCCGGATTCTCCCGCGCCTCGCTCTGGTCGGGACGCCCGAAGGCCTCCGCACCGCCGGCAAAATTCCCCAACGCGCCGCCGACTTCCGTGCCGGTCGTGAGCGTGAGAAGTTCACCCAGATTGGTCGAAGCCGTGTCGACCAAAAATTCGGACGTGATGATACTGATCGAAGCGCCCACGTCGCGCAGCGCGGTGTTAAGGCGCGTGCCGGCGAGCGTGCTGTTGGCGGAGTAGCCCACACTGTCGGTCTCGCTGACTACAAACGGATCCAGCACGATCCGTTCCCCGGCGTCGTCACCGTCCGCCTTGGCGCGTGCCGCCGGTGGCAGGCTGGCGCGCGCGACCTCCGTTTTTGGGGGCGCAGTCTCCACCCGGACGGCGAAGGCGCCGCTGCCGGCGTCCTGCTTCGCGGCGAGACGCGTGCCCGCCACGAGGAGCGTGAGCGCCTCACGCGGCGCGTAGTCGCCGCGCACGGAGTTGGTGTTCACCCCGCGCACGGCGGCGGGCGAAAAAACGATCTCGCGGTCAGCCTGCTCGGCGAAACGCGGGAGCGTCTGCGCGGCATCGCCGGAGGCGAGGTTAAAGCGGCGGTTCGCCTCGGCGGCGGCGAGGCCCGAGGCGGCGGAGAAGACAACGAGGGCAAGCAGTGTGGAGAGAGCGGCTCGCAGGGGGTGAGGCAGTGACATGGAATCGGGGAAGGGTTGGGGGTCCACCCCAAGACCCGCGACGGGCTGGCTTCCATTATGCACCGACGAAGATTTTTTCCGCGATCGGACGCGCCGATCTCTTCACCGCAACGGATGAAGGGCAATCTCGCCATTGGCACGATACTCGGCGCGCACCTGGAAATCGGATTCGAGGAGGCGAAGGAAACCAGGGACGTTATCGGAGCGGAAGCGCGCGGTCAGGCGCAGCGCCTGCAAAGCCTGGGCGTCAGTGCGGAGTGCGACGGGGTTATGCCGGTTGAATTCATTGAGGATCACCGTCAGGGGCTCGTCGCTGAATGTGAGCAGGCGCGGCTGCCACGCGAGGCGGCGCGCGAGTTCTTCGGCCGCGAGAGTGTCCACGGGTGGCGGTGGCACGCCACGCTCAAGCGGGACGACGACGCGCTGTCCAGCCGCGACAGAATGCGGCATGACGGCGAGCGGCATGACCCCCTCGCCTGCCACGATAACGCGGCCCTCGGTGACGATCACGTCCACGGCAACGTCGCCAAGCCGGACGTTGAAGGCCGTGCCCAAGGCGCGCACGGTGATACCGGCGGATTGAACCACGAAGGGCCGTGCGAAATCCTTCGCGACCTCGAAAGCCGCTTCGCCGCGGCGCAGCTCCACGCGTCGCTCGCCGGCGGAAAACTCCACGACGATCTCCGCGCCGCGGTTGAGGCGCACGACGGAGCCATCGGGAAGCATGCGCTCCTCGATGGGGGCGAGCCGCGCGAGATCGACGACGGGGGGGCGCGCGGCGGCGGGCGCGTTTGCTGCCGGCCAAAAAACGACGACCGCGATTGCAGCGGCGGCCACGAGGGCGGGCACCGCCCACGTCCGGAAACCCCGGCGGGGCATACCGCGGCGTTCGATAACAGGGGGCGTGAGCAGATCGGGATCGGGCACGGCCGGCACGGCCGCAGGCAAGCCCGCCAGCCGGTCCAACGCGTCCCACGCGCAGCGCTGCTTTGTCAGTGCCTCCGCATGGCGGGGATCGGCGGCGAGCCAGTGCAAATAGTCGTCCTGCTCCGCAGGTGAGAGCCCACGATCGTGACGCATCACCCACGCGGCGGCAGTGGCGGCGATGGTTTCGGGTGCGCTCATCGGCGGGGCGGCGCGTCGCCGTGGCGTTGAAAATATTCCGCGCACTTGCGGATGCCGATCGAGCCCTGCACTTCGACGGTGTTTTCCGAGAGGCCGAGGCGAGCGGCAATTTCCTTCTGCGACAAACCGTAGATTTTACGCAGCGTAAAAATCTGGCGGCACCGATCGGGCAAGGACTGGATGGCTTGGATGAGCAATTGGATGTCCTCGGCGCGCGCAACCGACTCGGGCACGCCCTCGGCGGTGTCCAAGACCCTTGAGGTATCGGTTTCCGTTAACGCCGTGGGATGCGTGTAGCTGCGGTGACGGACGTGATTCAGCGCGAGGTTGCGCGCCGCGTGAAAGAGAAACGCCTTGGGCGAAACGACCGTGCCCTCCGCGTGCGCCCGCAGCAGCCGCGCATAGGCCTCCTGCACGATGTCGTCGGTTTCGATCTGGGCGCCGAAGCGACTCCCCAGCCACGCGCGCAAGACCGCATCGTGCGGCAGCACGTGTTCCACGAGCCAGCGGGCTTGGTCGGGATCTGAGGGAGGCATGAGTTCGGCGCGGCACCGCGAGCGGTCTATCTCGCAAGACACGCGGGGCAGCAAAACCTATTAAAAGAATTTTCGAGCCACGCGCACTACCTAGTCGCCGCTTCGTCGAGCGCGCGGATCGGCCAGAGTTTCGTCGGCACGTGCTGCTCCTTCATGATCGCGGCGAGCTTCGCGACGATCGCGGGATGATGCGCGGCGACGTTGGTCGTTTCGGCCGGATCGGTTTTTAGATCGTAGAGTTCGATCGCGGTGCTGCCGGCCGGGGGCTGCTTTTTCTTCCCGGCACCGGCGGGCGGATTCAAGTTGTTGCGAAACGCCTTCCAGTCGCCGACCCGGACGCATTGCTGGCCGCCGTAGCCTTGAGATTCGCGATAGAGGAACGGACGCTCGGGCTGCGTTCGCCCGAGCAGCGTCGGCGCAAAACTGAGGCCGTCGATGCCGGCGGGCGTCGCGTCCTTCGCGCCGACGAGTTCGAGGAGCGTGGGCATCCAGTCTTCGAAGCCGGTCACGAGCGCGCTCACCGAGCCCGGTGCGATCTTGCCAGTCCAGCGCACCAGGCAGGGTTCGCGAAAACCGCCCTCGTAGTAGCCACCCTTGCGGCCGCGCAGGCCGCCGGCGCTGTCAAAGAATTCGGTGTCCGTGCCACCCAGTTGATCGTAGAGCGGGCCGTTGTCGCTGGTGAAGACCACGATGGTCTTCTCGCGCAGGCCAAACTCATCGACCAGCGCCAGCAGCCGGCCGATGTCGCGGTCGAGGCGCGTGACCATCGCGGCGTAGGCGGCGCGCGGCGTGCGGTGCGGGAGGTAACCGCGATTGCCCACGTAGGGCTCCTCGGGAAACGCATCCTTGTAGTCCGCGAGCGAATCCTCCGGCACCTGCAACGCGAGGTGTGGCACGGTCGTCGGGTAATAGAGAAAGAACGGCCGCTCCTTGTTTTCGCGGAGAAAGGCCTGCGCGGCCTCGTTGATGAAGTCGGGCGCGTAGTCAGTGCCCGTAAAGCTCGCATAGCTCGCGGGACTTTTCGGGTCGGCGCCAGCGGGAAGTTTCTGATGCGCGCTGAAGGCGGCGTTGCGCAGCGGCACGCGCTCACGGTTGTTCCAGAGGGCGGTCGGGTAGAAATTGTGCGCGACAGCCTGATCATTGTAGCCGAAGAAGCGATCGATGCCCTGATCGTTGGGATCGCCGGTGCTGCCGACGGAACCGAGGCCCCACTTGCCAAAGGCGCCCGTGGCGTAGCCAAGCTTTTTCAGGGTGAGCGGAAGCTTGAGTTCGCCGGCGGGCACGGGCTCTTGGCCCTCGGTCGTGC
>JBDSGI010000586.1:0-2983 GCA_039919035.1 Opitutaceae bacterium | reverse complement strand
CGGCAGGCCAAACGAACACGAGAGGACGGGATGGTTTTCATGGGCGGGATTCTCCTTCTAGCAGGCGATGGCGGGCACGGTGGATGATGACCTTCACATGGATTTGCGTGAGACTCATCACGCGCGCGATGTCCGCGGTCGACTGCTCCTCGGCGAAGCGCAGCCACAACACCTCGAACTCGCGCGGCGAAAGAACGCGGCGGGCCCGCTCCCACATATTCTGCACGCCGTCCCGCACCTCCGCGGTGCGCGCGGGCGAAGCCGCTTCGCTCGCGGTGTCTTCGGGCAGCTCGGCCCAGCGCGGGCCATCACGAAAATGGTTCAGGGCCGTGCGCCGTGCGATCGTGAGGAGCCAGTTGATCACGGGACGCTCGGGGTCCACGCGGTCGAGATGACGGAGTGCTTTGATGAAAGTCTGTTGAGTGAGATCCTCCGCGTCCTCGCGCTGGCGCGTCATCTGGTAAAGGTAGCCGTAAACGCGCCGGTGGTGCCGGCGCACGACGCCTTCGCGCGCGCGATGGTCGCCGGCAATCGCGGCGCTCAGCTCCGCGGATTCCTCGCCATGCGCCGACGCCGGGTCCACACGGGACCCGGACGTTGTCTGCGGCAAAGGCGAGAGCGCCATCAACGTTTCTCCGATTCAGCGGCGGGTTTAGGATCGCGCACGCTCACGGCGTAGGCGACTTTGCCCTCGGGATCGTTGGCGTAGGTGAGCTTGAGGGAGTAGGCCCCATCGGCGCCAGGGAACTGGAACCGCGCGGTGAAGGCCCCGCGATTGCCGCCTGCCTGCATCATATCGGAGCGGAAGAGAAGCGGCGCGCCACCCTGCACCGGCGTGATCTCGACGCGCTGGTAGCGCACGCCGCGGCCGCCGTTGAGCCGCCAGCCGAGGGTAATGGTAGCACCGTTTTTCAATTCGACGTTCTCGATCGTGCGCGTGGCGGACGTGTTGACGGGATCGGTGTCGGGTAGGTCCGACGCGGTGGCGGTCCACTCGGCGAGGGTGCGGCCGCTGGCGATCGGCGCGGCCTTCGGCGCAGGGGGCTTTTCGGCGGATTGCTGAAGACTCTTGGCCATCGCGGCCAGTCGGGCGCTTGAGTAGGCGAGGTCAAGGGCCACCACATCACCCGAACGAGCCACAGTGGTGGCGTTGATAAATTCGGCGAGTTGCTTGTCCGTCGTCTCCGCCAGCGAGAGCGCAGCCGTCATGCCCTGAAGAATCTTGGTGAGCTTGTCGGCGTTCTGACCCGACGACGCGAGCAACTCGGCATGCAAGAAAGTATTCTCGCCACGCTCGCCGAGGGCGATGGATCCGGCGTTCGCGAGTTGGAGCATGCGAGTCTGCGGGGCATTTTGCGGAAAAACATTTTCGGCCGGCACAACGCTCGCCGCAAAAAGATAGGCTCCCTCCGTGCGGTTCGTGAAACGAGCGAGCGGCGAGCCGGGAGTCTTCGCGAGCGACGGTGCCGCGCCCCGAATCACCTCGCGCGCCTGCAATAGTCGCTCCTTCGACTTGCCCACGATCATCACCGGCTCGGGCGGGAATGCGACGATCACGTGGGTTCGATTTTCGGACTTAGCCTTGGGGTCGCTGATCGCATAGGCGGGAAAAGGCAGCTCACTCAGCTCGGAAAATACCTTGGGCTCCGCGATCGTGCCCTGCAGCAAAAGGCTCTCGGCAATTTTGCGGAGTTCACCTGTGCCTTGCACAATGAGCGCGCCATCGATCGCGTTCGGGTCCGCGGTGAGGTTGGTGCCGTAGGCGGTGACCGTCCCGATGGCCTTCAGCGTCTTGGTGACATCGATCTTGATCATGTCACCGAAGCCAGCGGCTTGCGCTTTCTCGATGGCGGCAACGAGCTCCTGCCCGACCGTGCCCGCCCGCAGCGCGTCGAAATCCAAATGCACAATCCAACGCGCATCGGCGGAAACATGGGCGGGGTTGAGCGCCGCGTGGGCGGAAACAGCCGCGGCGAAGCCGGCGGCGGAGAAACAGAGGGCGCGGAGAAGATTATTCATAGGAGAAAAATACGTTGTCTGCCCCATGATACACCCAAACGCGGGACGAAGTTACATGGGATCACGATTCGGCGGGCGCAGCGAGTTCGCGCATATGGAACACCGCCGCCGCGGCGGCGAGCGCGACCCCGGTGAAAACGAGGATAAAACCTGCCGTGCCCAAAGTCGCACCCGCCGAAACAATTCCGCTGGCGGGATCGAGGAGGTCACGGATTTGGCGGGTGAGTGAGAGCCGGCTCAACTGCGTGGGGATCTGGCCGAGCCCGGCTTCGACAATGCCCGCATAGGCGAGTCCAAGCACGATGTAGCGCGAAGTGAGAATCGCGCACAAAAATCCGAAAGCACTGGCCGCCAAGACGAGCAGCACCTGCCCGACCAGAAGTTGGGGCGCAGCGGCGGCGAGACCGGCGAGGCCTCGCAGATGCCCGACCACCAGCACGACCATGAGCGCGAGAAAGAAGTCGATTTGCGCGCAGGCCGTGTGCGCGATGAACTTGAAAATGACAAAGGCCGGCCTTGGCAGCGGCCGCGTCAGCACGTAGTCGACGGTGCTGGATTTCATCTCATCCCGCATGGCGCCCGCCGCGGCGATGAACGCCAAAGAAGGAACGAGAAAAGTCACGTAGAACGTCCCCAACCAATTCACGTAGTGGCCGGTGCTCGCACCACGCGCGAAGGCAAAGGACAACAGGGTCAGCACCACGAGTCCGACCATCACCGTCAGCCAACGACTCGGCAGCAAGAAGCGGCGAAACGTGAGCCGCCAGACCCCGCCGAACGCATGGCGCAAATTCGCGACGACGATTACCGGGGCGGGCGGGGCGGAAAGAATGGGCAGTGGGTTCATCACGAATCAGCCGTCGCGGGCTCGGTGACTTTTTCGAGGAAGGACGCGGTGGCCTGCACCTCGAACACGCGCACGCCACTTTCGAGCAGGAGGTCGTGGAAATTTCCCTCGCCATAA
>JBDSGI010000585.1:0-7839 GCA_039919035.1 Opitutaceae bacterium | reverse complement strand
AGAGCACGCCCTCGCGCGCGACGCGGTCGAAGTTCGGCGTCTTCACCCACGTCGAGCCGTAGGCGCCGGCGTGCTGCCAACCCCAGTCGTCGAAGATGATGAAGAGGATGTTGGGCCGCGACGAATCGGCGGCAGAGAGCGAAGCGGCGCAGAAGAGCGCGAGGGCGAGGATTTTTTTCATGATACGGGAAAACAATAATTAGTGAGCGGTCGGCGGAAACTGCGCGCGGAGCAATGCGGCGGCCTCACGTTCGGCGGCGGCGAAGCGTGGATCGCCGGCGCGGTTGTGGGTTTCGGCAGGCTCGTCGGCGGCGGCATAAAATTCACGCGCGACGGTTGAACCGCTTTTCCAATCGCGCCATTCGGTGTAGCGTCCCAGCGCCATGCGCACGCTGACGCCCATCGCCTGCGGCTGCTTGTCGGGCTCGCGGTCATAGTAGGCGGGGCGCGGGTGCTGGGTGAACGCGGCCGGCTTCACCGCCGCCGCGGGATCGGCCAGCACGGGCACCAAGCTCACCCCTTCGACCCGCGAGACCGCGGGCAGGCCGCAGAGTGCCGAGAGGGTGGGAAACAAATCGACGAGCTCGGCAAACGACGCCGTGCGCCGCCCGGCGTGCCGCCCGCCCGGCGTTGCGATCATGAGCGGCACGCGGGCATCCAACTCAAAGTTGGAGGTCTTCCCCCACTGCATGTGCTCGCCGAGATGATAACCGTGATCGCCGACGAACACGATGATGGTGCGCTCGGCAGCTCCACTGCGATCCAGCGCGTCAAGCACCTTGCCGAGTTGCGCGTCGAGGTAGGCGATGTTGGCGAAATAGCCGTGGCGCATCTCCGCCACGAGTTCGGGCGTTGGCGTGATGCGAGCACCGGGCAGGCCGAGAACTTCGCGGCTGTCGTGAAACGCGAGCTCGGGCGCGCCGACGGGGCGGCGCGGATCGAGCGGCGGGAGCGTCGCGCGGTCGTAGAGGTCCCAGTATTTTTTCGGCGCGTTGAAAGGCGCGTGCGGTTTCCAGAAACCGACCGCGAGAAAGAACGGGCGATCCTTGATTTCGGCGAGCACGCGCACGGCCTCGGCAGCGACGCGGCCGTCGTAATACGCCTCGTCCGGCACGTCGCGGCACTCGGTGAGCGGCACATTGGTGTAGGTGCGGCCGCCGCCGGAAACGAGGTTGGGCGGCAGCGGTCCAGCGACCTGCGGAGCGTCGTGGCCGTGGGACTCGTAGTGGAGGAATTCCGGCACGCTCCACGAGCGGGCATCCCCCTTTGGGGTCGTGTGCCAGTTGTGGAAAATTTTCCCAACGCAGCGCGTGTCGTAGCCGTGTTCCTTGAAGTGCAGCGGCAAGGTCGTCACACCGGGGTTGTGCTCACGGAAGTGAGTGCTGTTGTTCCAGAGCTTCAGCGTGTCGGGCCGCAGGCCGGTCAGCATTGAGGAGCGCGAGGGATTGCACACCGCCTGCTGGCAATACGCGCGGTCAAACTGCACGGCGCGCCGCGCGAGGCGGTCGAGGTTCGGCGTGCGGGCGGGCGAACCGTAGGTCGCGAGTTCCGGCCGATAATCATCGGCCATGACGAAGAGGACGTTGGGGCGCGGTGCAACCGGCGCCGCCGGCAACAGGCCGGGCGCGAGCGCCGTCAGCAGCAGAGCGGAAATCCGGGGCCGGAGGAGCGAGGGGAATCCGTGGATGGCGAGCATGAGAAGGCGTCTGGTTTGGGGGCGGTGCGCAGGAGCGGCGGGACCGGCTGGGCAACCGCGAGCGAGGAAAACCGCCGCGCCGCGCAAGGGCGAGAAAAACGTGAGCGTTGTCACGGTCCAAGCGGCAGATCAACGTCGGCCCATGCGCGATCCCCTTTCCAGCCGCCGCGAACGCGTCGCCGCCGCCCTGCATTTGGGTGACGCGCTCCTAATCGTCGGGGCGGGCGAACCAATTCCGCTGCCGGAAGGAAGCGACCAGACCTATCCATTTCGCGCCCACGCGGAGTATTTCTATCTTGCCGGCGAGGAATGCTCCGGCGGCGTGCTGGCTTTCGATCCGCGCGAGGGCCCCGTCGCCGGGTGGAAATCGTTTGTGCCGCTGGTGACCGAGGCCGAACGAGTGTGGGAAGGGCGCGCCCAAAGGGCGGGCACCCCGCTCAAAGAATTTGCAGACTGGCTCGCCGCCCGGCCCGCCCGGCCGATCGCGAGGCTGGGCGCCGTTCTGCCGGGGGTGAAATCGGAGAGCGAACTTTCCGCCCTCGTCCGCGAAGCGCTGCGCGATGCGCGCCGGCCAAAAGATCCCGCGGAAGTGGCCCTCCTGCGCCGAGCGGTCGCCGCGACGGAACGCGGCTACGCGGCCATCCGCGATTTCATTCGCCCCGGGCGCACCGAGCGCGACATCCAAATCGAATTGGAGGCGGAGTTTTTCCGCGGCGGCGGCGACCGCCCCGGCTACGGCACGATCATCGGCGGCGGGCCCAATTCCGCCGTGCTGCACTTCACGCCGTCCGCTCGTGCGTTTCAACCGGGCGAGTTCGTGCTCATCGACGCCGGCGCGGAGATTAATCGCTATATGGCAGATGTCACCCGCACCTACGTCGCCGGCACGCCGACGGCATTTCAAAAGGACCTCCATGCCGTCGTGCTCGCCGCCGAGGAAAAAGCCATCGCCCGCTGTGTGCCGGGCGCGGAGTGGAAGGCGATCCACCTGGCCGCCGCCGTCGAGATGACCGCAGGACTGGTGGCGATGGGTGTCATGCGCGGCGTGGCCGAATCGCTGGTCGAGCAAGAGGCGCACACGCTGTTTTTTCCTCATGGTCTCGGCCACATGGTCGGCCTCGGCGTGCGCGACGGCAGCGGCCTCGCCCCCGGCCGCACCAAAGATTCGCGACCCAGCCTGCGGACGCTGCGAATGGATCTGCCGCTGGCCCCGGGCTACGTGGTGACGGTCGAACCCGGTCTCTATTTTATCCCGCCGCTGCTAAACGACCCGGCGCGCCGCGCCCGCTACCGCGACTGCGTCAACTGGTCACTCGTCGAGCAACACCTGCACCTCGGCGGCGTGCGCATCGAGGACAACGTGCTCGTCACTTCCGGCGCGCCGGACGTCCTGACCCGGGCGATCCCGAAGCAACTCTAACTGCGACCGGCCCCACCCGCTAATTTTCCGTGGACAAGCCACGCCTTGTCCTTCTCTTTGCCGACATGTCCCAGCCGGAAACGAAGCTCACTTCTCCCGCCAGCCTCATCGTCGATGCGGTGCTGGTCATCGCGTTCTTCCTTTTCATCTACCGGATCGTGGCGCCGCATGTGCCCTCGACCGACAAGACCATGATTCTGCTTTGGGGAGCGCTCTGTTCCGCGTGTATGACCGGTGTTTTCTGGCTCTGCATCCAGATGTTTCGCGTGGTCCTCCGCGCGCAACGGGAAGATCGGCGCGACTGAGCATCACCTAGGCGGGAGGCCGATTTTCAGCGGAAGCCACCCGTTCGGCAGAAAGATTCGCGCTAGGAGTTGCGTCACGGAGGGTGACCGCTATGGTCCATGCCGATGACAATGAATGCCGACCACCCATCGGATTCTTCCATGAGCCGAATGGCGCCCGTGGGCCAGCGCAGTGTGTTCGCCGTCTTGGTTTCGAGCCTGCTGCTCGCCGGCTGCGCCACTACCCATGAGCTGAAGGTGGACTCGCTCGCCAAGGCCGGTGCCGAGCCGGCCATCTCCTACGAGATCAAAAACAAGAACCCGCTCGTCGCCGACGATTCGCTGCGCTACAAAGAGGCCGCCGACTATGTGAAGACCGCCCTTTCGGGCAAGGGTATGTATGAGGCGCCGGCCAATACCAAACCCGATATGGTCGTGGACCTAGACTATGGCGTCGGGCCGCCGCAGATGAAACGCGAGATGGTTTCTGAACCGATCTACATTACCCTCCCCGGACAAATCCGCACGGAGCGAGTTCAGGTGGGCACCGATTCCCAAGGCCGGCCCGTTTATCAGACCGTCACAGTGCAGGATCCACCGCGCACGGAATTTGCCGGCTTCCGCGAATATTATGTGACCGTGGTGGTTTATGAGAAATACCTGAAGCTCTCCGCCCGCGAAAACAAGGAGGCCGCCGAGGGCCGGCCGCCTTCGGAAATTTGGACCGTGGACGTCACCAGCGAAGGCGAGAACCGCGACATCCGCAAAAGCCTGCCTGTGCTCGTGGCCGCGAGCATCGACTACATTGGCACGGACACGCAGGGCCAGAAGAGCATCCGCATCAAGGACAGTAGCAGCGACATCGCCTTCGTGAAAAAAGGCATGTGACGCGGGTCACGGAACGGGCGGCCCAGCCGCCCGCCTCGCTCCCTTATTTCATCTTGGCCAGCCGCTTCTTCTCGACCCGCGAGGAGACGAGAATTGCGATTTCGTAGAGAGCGTAGAGCGGAACCGCGAACAGCGTCTGGGTAAACGGATCAGGCGTCGGCGTGACAATCGCCGCGATGATAAAGATCACCACGACCGCGTGGCGCCGGTATTTCCGTAGGAACGCGGTCGTCATAATGCCCAGCCACACCAGCAGGACGATGACAAGGGGGAATTCGAACACTCCGCCCGCGCCCACGACCAGCCACGTAAGCGTGCTGTAGTAGGTTCCGACCGTCCACCGGTTCTCGATGCTAAATTGGATGGCCAGTTCCATCGAGATTCTGATGGTGCTCGGCATCAGCAGAAAAAAACCGAACGACGCCCCGACCAAAAACAACACCATGGCCGAAAGACACATCGGCAGAACCGCCTTCAGTTCGCGTTCCGTGAGTGCCGGAGACACAAACTGGCCAACGAAGAAGAGTATGAACGGTGACGCCAGCAACAGACCGCCGAACACACACAGTTGGATCACCATGTTGAACGGCTCCATGATCGAGTTCATGCCGAGCTTGGTGGAAAAAGTCGGATAGTCCTTCGCCACCTCCTCAAGCGGCCACAGCAGCAGATGATTGAACTCCGTGACAAAAATTCCGACCAGCACGGCAAAAATGATGAAGGCGACAACGCTCTTGATGATCGTCCCCCGCAGTTCATCGAGGTGATCCCAGAACCCCATCGCCTTTTCGCGCAAAGTCGTCAGCCGGTCGGGCGAGTCGCTGGTTTGTTCAGATGGTTCTTCAGATTGGCTCACGGCGGATGGGAAACGCGCGATGTTGGGATTTATTTTCCAAAACGGAAGCGCGGAGATTAACCCGCCGCCAAAATCGCGGCGGGCGGATTCCTCCCCCTGCCCTGCGCTTCGGGACGAAAATCGCGTTCGCCTCCCCGGCCGGAAGCATTCAACTCCGCCGCGTGTCCCGCACCACGCGCCCCCTCCCCGCCCCGCTCTTCGGGGCCGTTCCACCCCGAGGCTAATCGCCGTCAGATGCCGCTTCCGGCCGCCATGGATTTCACCCGCGCCAGCGCCGCGCCACCCTCGCCACGGCGCACAATTGGCGCCGCCAGCCTGATTGCGACCGCCGGGCTCATCGCCTACGCGAACACGTTTTCGGCCCCGTTCATTTTTGACGACCCCGCCGCCATCGTCGAAACCCCCATGATCGGCCAGCTTTGGCCGCTCGAGCACGTGCTTTCATCGCCGAGCGCCAATGGCGTCACGCTTGGCGGGCGACCACTGCTCAACCTCACCTTCGCCCTCAACCACGCGATCAGCGGCACCCAAGTCTGGAGCTATCACGCCCTCAACCTGCTCATTCACCTGCTCGCCGGGGTCACGTTGTTCGGCATCGTGCGCCGCACCCTCACCGCGACCCGCTTCGCGGCCGATGCGTCCTCCATCGCGCTTTTCTCGGCGCTGCTTTGGACCCTGCATCCGCTCCAAACGGAGTCCGTCACCTACGTGGTGCAACGGGCCGAGTCGCTCATTGGTCTGCTCTACCTGCTCACGATTTACGCCTTCATCCGTGCGGCCGGTTCGGGCCGACTGGCTTGGAGCGCCACCTCCGTGGCGGCATGCTGGCTCGCCTCCGGCACGAAAGCGGTGGCCGCCACCGCCCCGATGCTCGTGCTGCTTTACGACCGCACTTGGATCAGTGGCACAGTTCGAGCCGCGCTGCGCGCCCGCCCGGGCTACTATGTCGGACTCGCACTGATTTGGCCTATGCTGGGATGGCTCTTTCTCGGGACGGCGGAGCGCGGCGGCCCCGCAGGACTCAACGTCGGTGTCAGTCCCGTCGCGTATGCAGTCTCCCAACTTCGCGCCGTCACCCACTACGTCGGACTCAGCGTGTGGCCGTCTCCGCTCGTGATCGACCACGGCGGAACCTTGGCTTTTGAAAGTATCGCGGCGGCGCTGCCCTTCGCGTTTTTCATCGCTGCTCTGCTCGCGCTCACGGGGTTCGCGCTGAGCCGGTTTCCGGCCATGGGGTATTGTGGCGCATGGTTTTTCGTCGTGCTCGCGCCCAGTTCGAGCGTAGTGCCGCAGCTCGACACGTGTGTTGAGCACCGAATCTATCTGGCCCTTGCGGCACCGGTGGTGGCGCTGGTGATTGGCGCCTTCGCCGTGCTGGGCCGGCGCGCCCCCGCCATCCTAAGCGCAACGGCGCTGGTTTTTGCCGGGCTGACGCTGAATCGAAACGCCACCTACCGCAGCGAGATCGGGCTCTGGTTGGACAATGTCGCGCACACGCCCGCCAACCCCCGGGCTCACTTTCGTCTCGGCAACGCGCTGCTCGCGGCCGGCCGGGCACCTGCGGCCGTCGACGCGTTTCACGCGGCGGTGCGCCTCAAGCCCGACTACTTCGTGGCGCACTCCAACCTGGGGAATGCTTTGCTCGCCGCCAACCGCGTGCCCGAGGCGATTGTCGCGCTGGAGGCCGCGTTGCGCCTCTCTCCGATTGCGCGGACGCACTTCACGACGGCGACCGCGTTTGCGCAACTTGGCCGCACGGATGAGGCCCTGGTGCATTACGATGCCGCGCTGCGTCTGGACCCAGGCTACGCCGAGGCGCTCAACAACCGGGGCAATCTTCATCTGCAAAAAAACCAGCCACAACTGGCTCTCGCCGATTACGAGGCCGCGCTTCGCCTCGATCCCACCTCCGTCGACCGGCACCTCAACGCCGCTGTCGCCCTGTTTAGTTTGCATCGACTGGGGGAAGCAGCGGCCCACGCCGAGGCGGCCGTCCGGCTTCGGCCCAACTATGCGCCCGCTCACTGGAAACTCGGCGACGCCCTCCTTGAACTCGGCCGGCTGCCCGAGGCCCTCGAGCGCTACCATGAGGCTGTCCGCCTCGATCCCGCGCTGGTTTACGCCCACTACAATCTCGCCCGCGTCCTCACGCAACTCGGCCGCACGGCGGAAGCCATCGCGGCCTTCGAGCGCACGGTCCAGCTCGCCCCCGAATGGGCGGTCGCCCATCATCATTTCGCCCGTGCGCTGGAGGCCGCCGGCCAAATCCCCCGCGCCATCGAGGAAGACGAAGCCGCGTTGCGGTTGCAGCCCGAGTTTCCCGGGGCCCGCGATCACCTCGCGCAATTGCGCCGGCGCGCGCCATAGGAACCGATCAAAAGGAAGATTGCGCCTGATCTAAAATGTGTCCACATGGACACTATGCACGAACCGCTCACCGATCGGCAACAGCAGGTCCTCGATTTTATCCACGCGCATCAGCGTCAGCAGGGCGTGTCTCCTTCGCTCCGGGAAATTCAGGCGCACTTCGGGCTCGCTAGCCCGTTTGGTATCAAGCGTCACGTCGATGCGCTTACCGCGAAAGGCGCCCTGCGCCGGCTTGAAGGCAAGGCGCGCGGGCTGATTCCCGCCTCGCATCCGCGCCGCGGCGCGCTCGCCGAGATTCCTCTCTTCGGCACCATCCCAGCCGGGCTGC
>JBDSGI010000584.1:0-4288 GCA_039919035.1 Opitutaceae bacterium | reverse complement strand
CCGCTCGGCAGTTTGGCCCGGAGCCAGGACGGTTTGCGCGTGGTTTCCATCAAAGTAGCGCGACAGCGTTGCGGCGCGGCGGCGCGGGGCAACACGGATATTTTCCCGCAGGAGTTGATTATTGAGGATAACCCGAAGAAGTGCCCGTGCGCGGAGGCAGGGCAAGTCTTGGCCCTGCCCTTTTTTGCCGAGGGCGGGTCACAGACCCACCCTACTTACAAACCCGCGTCGTCAAATCTTTTGACTGCGTCGCAATACGGGAGGTGAGAGGGCGTGCGGCGAAGTGTCTAATAGCTCGGCGGCGAGACCATAGCGGAGATTGAAGAGGGAATTCACCAACCCGCCGAAGCGGCCAGCTTCCGCGACCGCGATCAGGGTGGCGACGGCAGCGGGGAAAACATCGGCGCGGGCCGGCGGCAGGCCGGAGATTTGTTGGCGCGCGGCGAGGGGCAGGCGGCCAAGGCTAGAGAGCAGCTCGCGCATTTGCGCGAGTGTGACCGCGGGCGCGGTGGCTTCGAAGGCGCGGCCTTCCCGGGCGCCGAGGATGGCGCGGGCGGTGGCGACGGTGCCGCCGGTGCCGATGGCCGGGCTGCCGGCCGGGAGGGAAAACGTGAAGCCAGAATGAGCGAGCGTGTCGCGCGTATGGGTGCCGATCTTCTCGCGCGTGGTTTCGTCGAAGGGTTGCGTCGGATCGGCGACGAACTTCTCCGTCAGCCGCACGCAGCCCAACTGGAGACTCGCCGCCTGCTCGATTCGCCGCGCACGAAACGCCAGACATTCCAAGCTGCCCCCGCCGAGATCGAAGACATAGAAATCCCGCAGGTCGCGCAGCGCCGGATCGCAGGTGAGGCCGCGGCCGATAAGGTTGGCCTCCTCTGCGCCGGTGAGGATGCGAACGCGATGGCCGGTGGTGGCGCGAACCCGCTCGCGGAATTCGGCGCCGTTGCGCGCGTCGCGGACCGCACTAGTCGCGACGAGGACGGTCTCTCGAGGTAAGAAAGCGGTGGCGTCAGCCAGCAGAGCGGTGATGGCCTGAAGGCCGCGAGCCATCCCTTCTTCGCTGAGGCGGGGTTCGCTTTGGCTAATCCCGGCGCTGATGCGGGCGTCAATCGTGCGGACTTTGAGCGGCGTGATGGTGCCGTCGCCAGCGCGCGTGGCGATCAGCACTTTGATGGAGTTGCTGCCGATATCGATGACGGCGACGGATGCCGAAGACATGAGCCCACGGAACACACGGAACACCCCGAAGGGAAGAAATCTGTTTCCGTGCACTTCCGTGCCTTCTGTGTCTTCGGTGTGTTCCGTGGGCAGTTCAGAGTTTGAAATCCTCCGGCGCGATCAGGAGGACGAATTCACCCTTGAGGCTCGCCTTCGCGAGGCGGGCTTGGACGTCGGCGGCGGGGCCGACGAAGAAGGCCTCGTGCAGCTTCGTGACCTCTTTTGCCACGCAGATGACGCGCGCGGGGCCGAGAGTGGAGACAATTTCCGCGACGGCTTTGTCGATGCGATGACAGCTCTCGAAGAGCGCGAGCGTGTAGTCGAAGGCGCGGTATTTGTCGAAGAACGAGATGCGTGCCGCGCTTTTCGGCGGCAGAAATCCCACGTAGAGAAACCCGTTGGTTGGCAGGCCGCTCGCGCTGAGCACCGCGGTGAGAGCGCTCGCGCCGGGCACGGGCACCACGGGCAAACCGCGCCGCCGGCAAGCACGCACGACGCGAAAACCGGGATCGCTCAGCGCCGGCGTGCCGGCATCGCTGACAATGGCCACGGATTTTCCGGCGGCGACGAGGTCGGCGAGTTTTTCCGCGACCTCGATTTCGTTGTGCTCGTGGTAGGCGATCAGGTCTTTGCGCAGGCCGAAACGCGTGAGCATCGCACCCGTCGTGCGGGTGTCCTCACTCGCGATGAGGTCGACGCTGCCGAGGATGGCGCGGGCGCGCTCGGTGATGTCCGCGAGATTACCGATGGGCGTGGCAACGACGTAGAGGTGGCCGGGCAGCGGCGTGAGCGAGGAGTTTTCCAAATTTCGGATGGGGGATTTCGGATTGCGGATTGGCAGGGGCAATCTCGGCCAACAAAAAATCCGGCGGATGGCCGGATTTCGTAGATGGGGCAGATGGGATTCTGTGCGGTCGATCCGCAATCCGAAATTCGCGATCCGCAATTCGGCTCAGCGTCCGCTGGGCTGGCCCATGCCGGGAATCTGGCCTTCCCAGCCTGCGGGACGGCTCCATGGAATGGAGGTCTGCTTGGGCGAATTCGTGCTGCATCCGCCGACGATGGCACCGACAGCGAGGAGAAGAATCGCGAGGAGAGGGCGATGGAGGGGCTTCATGGTGTGCGGATCAATACGGCTGAATCGCCTTTCTGCAAGACCCCTCGGAGGGTGTCGGGCATGACTTGGGCGACGGAAAAATTGGCGCGAACATCGCTGATGAGAACGGTGGCCACCACATTGGTTCCCTGGCTGACGGAGAGGCGATGCCCAAGCTGGGCGCCGCGGGCTTCGCCAAAATTCAGGACGACAAACGCGTTGTTGGGCCCGACGGTGAGCACGCTCGCCCGACCGGCCCGGCTGGCAAACACCGCGGTCGAGCCGCTCGCGGTGGCGGGAGCCGACGGTGCGTTGCGCGCCGTGGCGAGCTGGCCCTCCAGCTCCAAAATGGTGCTCCGGTAAGCGGCGACGGCCTCGGGGGCGGCGTTGGACGCGCGGCTTTCCTCCAAGTCCTTCCTCAGCGCCGTGACATCGTCGGCCAGGGCGCGGGCGGTCGACTCGTATAACGCGAGCACGTCCCTCGTCTGCGAAAGATCGACCGTGAGTTGGGTGGCACGGGCGTCGGCGGCTGTGAGTTTGGCTTTCGTCGCGCCAAGTTCGGCGTCGAGTCCACCGGCCCGAACTTCCAGCGCGCCGAGCTTGGCCTTAAGGGAACCGTTCTGCTCGTTGGCCACCGCGAGGTCGGTGTCGAGCTTGGTCGCTCGCGTCGCGGCGTCGGCGAAGCGCATTTCGAGAATGCGTTTCGAGTTTCCAATCTGAAAAAAAAGCACCGCAGACACCGTCGAGCCCAGCAGGGCGACAAGGCAAAGGATGACGGGGAGACGGTGCATGACTGGGCTGGAGTAGGGCGGGTTTTTAACCCGCCCTCAAATCGTGAACGATAACCGAGTGCGAGGCGAGGGCGGGTCGGAGACCCGCCCTACTACGCGGCGCGATAGGCCGACTCGGTGACCGGTGACTTCGCGCGCTTCTTCACGCCGCTGCCTTTGTTGGCCGCGAGGTGTTCGAGAATCTTGAAAGCGATCTCGGTCTTGTCGGGCGCGCCGATGTGCGCGGCCAATTTTTCGGCGGTGAACGACTTGCCCGGCGCGGCCTTGAGCGCGGCGACGAGTTGCAGTTGCAGCGCGATCACGCCCCCGGCCGCCTTCTTGCCGGCCTCGACGCCGGGTTGGTGGTAGGCGTTGATGCCGACGAGCGAGGCATAGAGACCGGTGACGCGCTCATAGAGTGCGATCAACATCCCGAGCGAGCGCGGTGACACGTCGGGCAGCGTGATGGTGATCGAGTGACGGTCTTTTTCGCTGAGGGCGTCACGGGTGCCGAGGAAAAACCCTTGCAGGTAGTCGCCGGCGGTCGTGCCCGGTTCCACTTGGAGCGAGGTCTTCGCGTCGCGGTCCTTCAGCACTTCGATGAAGGTTACGAAGAAATTGTTCACGCCCTCGCGGAGCTGCTGCACGTAGGCGTGTTGATCGGTTGAGCCCTTGTTGCCGTAAACGGCGATGCCTTGGTTGACGACGTTGCCCTGAAGATCGAATTCCTTGCCGAGGGATTCCATCACGAGCTGCTGGAGGTAGCGGGAGAAAAGCAGCAGCCGATCCTTATAGGGGAGGACAACCATGTCCTTCGCGCCCCGGCCGGCGGTCGCGAAATGCCACATGAGCGCGAGGAGCGCGGCGGGATTTTGCGCGATCGAGGGCGTGCGCGTCACGGCGTCCATCGCGGCGGCGCCGTCGAGCATGGCCTGAATGTCGATGCCTTGCAGCGCGGCGGGCAGGAGCCCGACGGCACTGAGTTCGCTGGTGCGGCCGCCGACCCAATCCCACATCTCGAAGCGCGCGATCCATCCTTCGCTTTTCGCCGCCTGATCGAGTTTGGAGCCAACGCCAGTGACGGCGACGAAGTGCTTCGCGTGGTCGAGCTTCGCGGCCTTGAACGCGACGATGGCTTCGAGCATGCCGTTGCGCGTCTCGGCGGTGCCGCCGGATTTGGAGATGACGATAACGAGGGTCTTCG
>JBDSGI010000583.1:0-3194 GCA_039919035.1 Opitutaceae bacterium | reverse complement strand
CGATGTGATAAATCGTGTCGGCCGCCGTCACCGCCGCTACGCGAGAAAATTTTCCAGCCTGCCGGCGCCGTGCGGCAACCACGGTGTCGCGAATATGAACCTGCAAGGCGCACAACAGCCGGCGAAGTAAATGAAGCTGACGGAGGCTCATGGAAATTTCACTCCGGAAATAATTGCGCTCCGTCGGCGGTTTGCAGCCGAAGAATGTCCGGCGCCACGCCGAATTTTTTCGTGTAGGCAGAAGCCACGGCCCGCGCGGAAGCTTCAGTGAACTCGCCGGAGGTCAGCGCCATCACCGCGCCACCGAAACCGCCACCCGTCAGTCGAGCCCCGAGGACGTGCTCCGTTCGCTCCAACGTATCGACGAGAAAATCCAGCTCGGCAGTGCTGTTCTCGAACAACACCTGCGAACTACGGTGGGACGCCGTGAGCAGCCGGCCAACCGCCGCCAAATCGCCGGCGCGCAACGTAGCGACCGCCGCAGTGACGCGCGCAACCTCGCCGACGATGTGCCGGGCGCGTTTGATAGCGACCAGATCTAATTGTCCTTTGCGCTGCTCCAGTTGCCCGGGCGAAACGTCGGCCAGCCGCGCCACCCCGAGTGCCGCCGCCGCCGCCATGCACTCGCGATGGCGAGAGGCATAGAGGCCGTCGACCAGCACGTGCTTGGTGTGCGTGTTGAAGATCCAAAAATTCGCGCCTCGAGGCAGCGGCACCGTCGAAAAGCTCGGCACGCGGCAATCGATGAGCACGAGATGATCTTTTTTGCCGAAGGCCGACACACCTTGATCCAGGATGCCGGAGGGCACGCCCACAAATTGATTTTCCGCGTGCCGGGCCACGCGCACCAGTTCCTCTCGCTCAAGCGGCTCGCCGACCGCCGCCGCGAATACCAACGCCGAGGCCAGTTCGATGGCCGCGCTGCTGCTGAGTCCCGCGCCGGCCGGCAAATCGGATGCGGCCATAAAATCGAAGCCGGCAGGAATGAGCCGCCCGCTTTGCGCCAGCGCCGTTAACACCCCGAGCGGGTAGTTGGCCCAGCTGTCTGCGCCCGCCAGTTTTTCGATTCGGTCCGCTTGCGTCGCCACGAGCGGACGCCCCGCATCGCTCGCGAACCTCCGCACGCCATCGGCCCGTCGCGCCAGCGCCACCCACACGCTCCGATCAATCGCGGCGCCGAGCACGGGTCCGCCGTTGTAGTCGGTGTGGTTGCCGATGAACTCGATGCGCCCGGGCGCGTGTGCAATAAGGTCAGGCGGGTGGCCAAACGTGCCGCGAAATTTTTCCGTCAGCGCGGCCTTCATGCGTAAACGTCACGGACAGATATCTCCGTCGCCCTCCGCGCTCGCCGCGCAAACTTCACGCGAGCGCGCGCAACTCTGCGCTCGGCTTGAAGCGAATCGTCTTCACCGCTGGAATTTTCATCGCGCGCTTGGTGTGGGGATTAAAGCCGTTGCGCGCAGGGCGCACCGCGAGCGCGAAAGCGCCAAAGCCAACGACTGCCACCTCACCATCACGCCGCAACCCGCGCTTGATCGCCGACAGCACCGCCTCGATGGCACGTTCGGCCGATGCCTTGGAGGCTCCGCGGCCAAGGTTTTTCTGCACTTCCGCAATCAGCGTGGCTTTGTTCATCGGGGGAAGGAACTTGGCACAGAATGAACGACGCTAAGCCGGGTCAAATTGATTTCCCGCGTCGAGTTGATGCCGGGATAAAAACCGCGGTAGTTAAGATCAACACGGCGGCGGATTCGGCGGTGAAAAGGTCGACGGCACTTCACCGGCGCGTCCCTTGACCACGATTTCGAGCAAGCCTTTGAGCGCGGCTTCGCGCGTCACGGCGCGCTCAATCGCCACCTGCTCCGCGCGTTTCAACAACTGCGCGGCCATCGTGTGCGCCTGGGCCGGCGACGCACCGAGACGTTCGCACAATGCAACCAATTGCTCCAGTTCGGTCATGGCGTGTCCACGAGGAGAAGTTGCGCACTTGACCCCAGCGAGAACGACAGCGCCGCTTCCGGCGCAAGGTGCACCAGCGAGAGCATGGCGAGCCCGATCCATCCTCGGTCACCGTCCCGGATCGCCGAGCGCAATTCTCCCACCTGCCGGCTGCCGACGAAAATCGCCGTCGGAATCGCCGGCCATTGGGCGTCACCACCCCTGACCCGCAACAGCCGGCGCCGCACCTGCCCCATCGATTTGAGCCTAGCCATCACCTCTTGCCCTAGATAACAGCCCTTCGTGTAGGAAATGGCCTCAGTTTCGAGCCCCGCCTCATTGGGCAGATCCGACGGACCGACGTCAGTCGGGATCGCCGGAATCCCCTCCCTAATCCGAAGCCGCTCTACCGACTCGGCATCCAAGCTCCCCATCGCGTCGTCAAGATTCACTCCAGCGGGAAATGCCCCGGCAGGAAAAACGCACTCCCATCCCCCAGCTCGAGTTCGCCGCCCGCTGAACACAAAACAACCCTTCGGCTTCAATCGTTCCACCACCGCGCCGGCCCCAGCGCCCAGCACACTCAGCCCCCGCCAATCCGCCGTCTGATCTTCAATCAGGACATCATCTGCGATGATGTGTCCGTCCAGTCTCTCACGGATCATAGCCGCGGGCGAAAAATAGCTGCCCAGCCAGAACTCGTTCACCTCCGCGCCTCGCACGACAAAGCTATCCGCAACCACTTTCCCTTTCACCGAGAGCCATAGCCCGTAAACCGCGCGCGGCCTCTCGCCAACCCCGACGGCAGCAAGGCCGCGGAGGTCGTTGGTAAACTGCCCTTGGAGGAAATTCGCCGCATCGGAGCCGCACACCCGCAACCAAGCGGCCGGCTGCCACTGAAAAACCGCCGGTGAAGTAGAAATATTGATAGGCATTAAGATGCTATTGGTAGCTCGCTTGAGAAATAAGTGATAGATTTTGAAAACATGCGATTGACGAAGCGAACTTAAACTATATCACTCTAACCAAGTTTAACACTTCTCCCTGCTTAGCGGGGAGTTTTGGGGTAACTAAGAAAGCAAAGGCCGGCCACTTAGGGGTAAGTGGCCGGCCACTTTTTTTATCCCTATCCGAGAGTCAACGGCCAAAGACCGACACGAGGCTTGCACGCCGCAAGCGCCGCCCGCCAACATCGTCGATTCATGCAGAAAACCTCCGACATCAATGTCGTCGAAACGCGTCTCCTGCCCTCGCCC
>JBDSGI010000582.1:0-2741 GCA_039919035.1 Opitutaceae bacterium | reverse complement strand
GCAAGCATCTCCACCAAAAAGCCGAGGTGCTGAAGCTCACCGTGCTTGAGACGCGCGAGCAGGTCGTCCTCGTGCAGGCCGAGGGCCAGCTCATCCGCACCGGCGTCGTCGGCCAGCAGGTGTTCACCGAATCACCGTCCTTCACCGCGCGATTCACCTTCGCGCGCAATCCCAACCTCGCGGCCAACGGCCGCTTCCCTCTCGCCGTATGGAGCTACGAACTTACCTACTGAGCCTCGCCACCGTCGCGTCCATCGCATCGACGCTCGCCGTCCCGGTCCAGCGCTACGCGCTCGACGACCGCACCGTCTACCCCGTGCGGATCGGTCTCGATGCGCCGACCACCGTCATGTTTCCCGGCCCGCTGACCGCCGTCGAAGGCGCGGGCGTGTCCCGCAAACCCGAGGACCAGCCGCCGGTGCTCATCGCCCACGAGCCGGGCACGCGGTATTTTTCGGTGCGGGCGTTGCGACCCGGCGTGACCGCCGCGACCAACGTAATTTTTCGCGACCGCGTGTATGCGTTCGCCCTCACGACGGACGAAAATCCGGATCGCACCGTCACGTTCGACGAAGCGACGCCGGTCGAATCTGCCGCCACGGTGAAGCGTCCGGGTCCGGCGCGTTTCCTCTCGCTGCTCGATCGTGCGAAAAACTACGCCGCGCTCGCGAAGCAATATCCGGCGCTCGTGCAGCGAGTCGAGCGCGCCACGCCCGCGACCGTCAGTGTCGTCGGCGAGATCACGGTGACGGTGGAGGAAGCGTTTCGTTTTGAAACCGAGGATGCACTCGTGCTACGGCTTCATTGCGAAAATCGCTCCGCGGCCATCGCGCGCTATGCGCCCGACCAGCTCGCGGTGCAAATCGGCGATTTAATTCTTCCCGCCGCCCTCACCGACGCGACGGGCGAATTGCCGGCCGGCCGCACCGCCCTGGTTTACCTCGTGATCGCCGGTGAGCCCGACGGCCGCCGCGCCCCACTCTCCGTGCAGAACCCCTTCACGATCTTGCTGCTGACCCGCGCATGAAGGTGAACCTGCACGTCTTCACCACGCCCACCGGTCAGCTCGTCGTGGTCGGCCTTCTCGCCGCGCTCGCGGTGGCCGTGGTCGCGTGGCAGCGCGTCCATCGCCGGCCCGCCACCATGGCGGCTAGTCCGGCGACCGCCACCGCGCGCGCTGCACTGCCGAAGGTTTTTCAACGCCCCGGTGCGCGCTTCGAGCTGCCCGCCTCGGCCGCGACCACCCCGCAACGGATGCGCTCGGCCCCAAACCACCAGCGGCGCCACCGGTGTTGCCGCTCTCGCTGGTCGTCGCCGCCCGCAGCGAGACCCGCCAGCTCACGGCCCCGTTTGGCCGATTGATTTCCTGCGAGACGGTCGTGACCCTGGAGTCCAACCGCCTCGACACGCCCGTGATCGGCCTCGTCACGCACGACGTGTGGCAGGACGGCCGCCGGATCATTCCCGCAGGCGCGGAAGTGCACGGTCGCGCCACCGTGGACCGGGCGCGCGAACGCCTCGCCGCCAGCGGCGCGTGGGTCATCGTGTGGCGGGAGCCGGGACCTGACAGCGGTCGCGAACTGCGTGTGCAGGGCACCGCGCTCGATCGCGAACGCGACTCCGTCACCGGTGCGGCCGGCGAACACGATGGCTCGGCCGGGCTGCGGGGCGACGTGCTGCGGACCGACGACTGGCGCGAAACGAAACTGTTCGCCGCCACTTTTCTCTCCACGGCCACCGCCGTGCTCCAGAGCACCCGCACCTCCGCCGGACTGCTCGGCGAGACCGCCGTGCCGGCCGCCACCGCGCGCAACGCCTCCCTCGCCGGCACGAGCGCGCTGCTGCGCGAATATGCGCAGCAGATCCGCGAATCCATCGCGCGCGACGGGTTCTACGTCCGGGTGCCGGCGGGAAAACCCTTCTACCTCTATGTCACCGAAACCCTCGACCTCGGCCGCGCCCACTCCGGCACAGCCCCCGCCCCTTCCCATGAATAAACCAGTATTTTTCGGACTCCTCGCCACGCTGGCGCTCACCGGCTGCCAGACCTCGCCCCTCCCGCCAACCGTCCGTCCCCCGCCGCTACCCATCGCGCCCGCCTTGGCCCCGTCGTCTCTGCGGTCGCCTGAAATCGTCACGCGCTACACGCTCGGCGCCTACGCCGATCCCGACGATGCCCGCGTGCGGCATGAAGGGCATGTCATTTACCGCGTCGAGGGACCGGCCACGTGGAATTTCGCACCGACCGGCGTCAGCCTCGCACCGCCCGTGGCCATCGCACCTCCGCCGGCGACGCCCGAAGTCAGCGAGCCGCCGACTCCGCACTCCGAACAAAGTCTTCACGCAGTGACCTTGGTCGCAGCACCCGCACCGATCACACCCCCGCCTCCGCTCATCGTCTCGCCCGCCATCGAGTCTCCGCCGCTCATCATGCCCAACTCGGACGGGGTGATTGACCTGACCGCCCTGGATGCGACGGCGAAAACCGACGACCCGAATCCCTTCGCGGTCCGCATCCCCGCGCCCGACGCGATGCGCGAGCTGACGATCCAGCTGGGCGGCGTCATCGGCGGCCCGCAGCCGGGCGCATTGGTCAACAACCGCGCCATGTTCATCGGCGAGAGCGTGGATTCGCTCACGCTGGTGCGCATCGAGTCCGACGCCGCGATCTTCCGCCTGGGCGAACGGCACCTGCGCGTGCCCGTCGCCGCCACCGCCGTCCGCATCCGTTTCACCCGCTG
>JBDSGI010000581.1:0-9947 GCA_039919035.1 Opitutaceae bacterium | reverse complement strand
GACCAAGCGACCCGACCGGGTCGTTGCACTTCGCCGCCGACATAGATGTAACGCTCGGTCACGCTCACGGCGACTTCCAGCGTGCGGTAGAATTTCTTGGTGATGTAGGTCTCGCGAATGCGCTGTGAGAGTTCGGCCGTGCCGGTGCCGGCCGCTGCCACTGGTCCAACATACGGCAGGCTGATGAGCCCTTGCTCGTCGATTTGCACGGTGCTGACCGTCGGATCGGGGACGCCTTGGAGGGAGACGGTGAGCGAGTCACCGGCCCGGAGCTGAGCCGTCGAGATCGAGGCGGGGATTCGCGGATTGGTCATGCGGGCCGGCTCCGTGGTGCATCCAGCGACCACGCATAGGATCGCCGCCGCAATAATCCAGGGGCTGGGGCGCGCAGGGAAAAGCATTTTGCCGTAGGAGGTCGAATCGTGGCGAAAAGGCAATGTTCGCATCAGGTTTCGTTCGGGGAAACCGCCGTGACTGGCGCAAAAAAAGAGGCAGCCTTTTGGCTGCCTCTCGCAAAGTCACAGAACGGAGCGCTCCAAGTGATCAGCCCTTACCCTTGGTCTTCTTCTTGGGCTTATCGTCGTCGTCCTCTTCGTCATCATCGTCCTCGTCTTCGTCGTCATCATCATCGTCGCCGTCCTCGTCATCATCGTCGTCGTCGCCTTTCTCCTTCTTCTTTTTCTTGTCGCCTTCCTCTTCGCCCGTGGGTTTGTCGTCGTCCTCGTCCCACTTGAGCGACTCGTCGTTCTTGAGTTTTTCCTCTTCGGCTTCATCCACGACTGGAAGATCGTCGTCGTCTTCGTCCTCCACGCCTTTGGCGGGGGCTTCGTCGTCCGTGTCATACCCGGCCGGCATGTAGTCGAGGATGGCAGTGAGCTCCTCGAAGGCGTGGACTGCTTTGCCTTGGATGAAATTGCTGTTCTGGTCCTCGCGAATCTCGTCCTCGACTTCGTCGACCGACAGCTTCGATTCGAACTTGAAGAGGTCGTTCAGCATTTTCACGCGGCAGCGCGTGATATGGTCGAGCAAGTCGGCATAGGGCCCGTTCTCCTCATCAATAATATCAGGGAGGACGAAGAGCTTGTCCTCGGAGTCGAACAGCGACTCCTTTACGCGCTTTAGGCGCACCTTGCCGTTGCCCATATCCTTGTCGATGCGGAATCGAATGAAAGCGCCCTCAAATATATCCTGATCGAAGCCGTAGTCGCGCAGCGCATCCACCAGTTCAATCAGGTGGGCCAGCTGGCGGGGATCGATGATGCTGAGGCCGTCCACATCCCAGCGAACGGGGTCACTTGTTTCAGCCACCCACCAGTTATGATCGTCGCCGAGGCGGACAATGGACCAGTCGAGTGTGGAGGTTGCTTTTGCCATGGAGCGTCAGGTGTGCGAGCGGGGTTTGAAAAAACAAGCACAAAAATACGTCATGACCGGCGGGTGATTGCGGGCGTATTTTTTGAGTGGAATTCGCTCGCGAAACTCGGCTTCAGCCCGCGCGGCACTTGCGTTTTCATTTTCGGATTTCACGGTTCCGTGACATGGCGAATTATTACGAGACGCTGGTTCGGCCCGCGCTCTTCCGGCAGGATTCGGAGGAGGCTCACGAACTCGGCGTGCGGGCGCTGTCCTGGCTGGGCGCGATTGCGCCCGTGCGGCGTGTCCTGGAGTGCTGGACGCAGCGCGGACTCGCGGGCGCGCGGCCGGTGGAGGCGTTTGGCCTCCGGTTTCCCAATGCGGTCGGCCTCGCCGCCGGGTTTGACAAGAACGCCCGCGCGTGGCCGGCGGCGGCAGCGCTCGGTTTCGGCCACGTGGAGATCGGCACGGTCACGGCGCTCGCGCAGGGCGGAAATCCCAAGCCGAGAATGTTTCGCTATCCGGCTGAAGAGGCGGTGATCAATCGGATGGGCTTTAACAACGAGGGCAGTGAGGCCGTGGCGGCGCGACTCGCCCGTCAGCCCGGACGCGGCGCGCGGCGGATTCCGCTCGGGGTAAATCTCGGCAAATCCAAGATCACCGAGATCGAAAAGGCGGCCGAGGATTATCTCGCCAGTTTCCACCGGCTGGCGGACCACGCCGACTATCTGGTGCTGAATGTCTCCAGTCCGAACACCCCCAACTTGCGCCAGCTCCAAGATGAATCGCGCCTGCGCGAGTTGCTCGCGGCCATCACCGGCGCCAACGCCGCGCGCGCGGCGCAACCCGGCGGCCGGCGCGTGCCACTGCTGTTAAAAATCGCACCCGATCTCACGTGGCCGCAGATCGACGCGGTGCTGGGCGTGATTGCCGAATATCGGCTCGATGGCATCATCGCGACCAACACCACGCTCGCGCGGCCGGGCGTCTTCGCCTCGGTGGGCGAAGCCGGCGGGTTGAGTGGGGCGCCGCTGCGTCGCCGGACGACCGAGATCATCAATTTCATCTTCCGGGCGACGCACGGCCGGCTGCCCATCATCGGGGTGGGCGGAATCGTGGACGTGGAAAGCGCGGCCGAGAAACTGGATGCCGGCGCGACGCTCGTCCAAATCTACACCGGGATGATTTATCGCGGACCGTTTTTCGCGGCGGAACTCGCGCGCGGGCTGCTCGATCGGCAGCGCCGGCGCGGCGCGTGAACGGGTGAAGACGGCGGGTTTCCCTCGGAGAATCGCCGCGCGGCGCTCGTGCCATTTCAGGGCTGGACAAGACTCGGGCGATATCTCTTATTCCGCGTTCCTCGTTTCCAAACTGCTCGGGTGGTGGAATTGGTAGACACACATGTTTGAGGTGCATGTGCCGCAAGGCGTGCAGGTTCGAGTCCTGTCCCGAGCACCATTTTGGAAACGCAAACCGCACCGCGGCCTGGCAGATTGGCAGGTTTCCCGTTGACCGCCGTTCCGCCGGCGAAGTTCATGGGGCATGATGCCGAGCGTGCTAATCGTCGATGACGAGAAACACACCCGCGAAGGGCTCCAGCAGGCCCTCGCGGAAAGCTACGATGTCTCGATCGCGGCGAGTGCGGACGAGGCGTTCAATCTGCTCGAGGCCCAGCCGTATGATGTCGTCCTCACCGATTTGCGGATGCCGGGCAAATCCGGGCTGAAGGTAATCGACAAGGCGCTGGCCCTGCCGCAGCGGCCGGCCGTGCTCATGATGACCGCTTACGGCAATATCGATACGGCGGTCGAGGCGATGAAGCGCGGGGCGGTGGATTTTCTGACCAAGCCCGTGAACATCGAGCGGCTGGAGGTGCTCATCCAGCGCGCGCTCAAGACCAAGACCCTTGAGGTCGAGGTCCAGCACCTCCACGAGCGGCTCGACGAAAAATTCAAGATCGAGGGCATCATCGGCACCTCGCCGAAGTTGAAGGCGGTGATCGACAAGATGAAGCTCGTCGCCCCCTCGCGCGCGACGATCCTGATCGAAGGCGAGTCTGGCACCGGCAAAGAGTTGATTGCGCAGGCCATCCACCAAGCGAGCCCGCGCGCGCGCGGGCCGTTTGTCGCCGTGCATTGCGCCGCGCTCTCGGAGAATTTGCTGGAGAGCGAACTCTTCGGCCACGAGCGCGGCTCATTCACCGGTGCGACCGAGCGCCGGATTGGGCGCTTCGAGTCGGCGGCCGGTGGCACGCTCTTCCTCGACGAAATTGGCGAGATCTCTCAGTCCACGCAGGTGAAGCTGCTGCGCTTTCTTGAAACCAAGGCGATCGAGCGGGTCGGCGGATCGAAGCCCATCGATCTCGACGTGCGGCTGGTGGCGGCCACGAACCGGAATCTCGAGCAGTTGGTGCGCGACGGGAAATTTCGCGAAGATCTTTTTTTCCGGCTGAATGTCGTGCGCCTGTTCATGCCGCCGCTGCGCGAGCGGAAGGAGGACGTCCGGCTGCTGCTTGCGCACTTTATCCGGCTTTTTTCCGAGGAGAACGGCGTGCCGCCACTCACGATCGAGGCTGGAGCGCTACGGACGCTTGAGGGCTACGCGTGGCCGGGAAACATCCGCGAGCTCAGGAATGTTTGCGAAAACGCAGTCGTGCTACGGCGGGGCGGCAGCCTGACCGAATATGATCTGGAGCCCAAATTCCGTGGCACGGCGGAGACGGGCGGGTCTTCCGGAAATCGCTTGGCGGGCTCGTCCGCTGCGGTGGCGGCGCCGAGTTCGTTTTCCGTCGAAGAAAACGAGAAACATCTCCTGCGGGAGGCTCTGCTGAAAGCGCGCGGCAATCGCACCCAAGCCGCGGAGCTGATGGGTGTGAGCCGCCGCACGCTCCATCGCAAAATCGCCCAGTGGCCTGAACTCGACGTAACCGACAAATGACGGCGCACGCACCGGCCCGAAGGACGCGTCCATGAGGCGGCCGCGCACGCTGCAGGAATTTTTTCACTGGGCGGAATTGGGCGGTGGCGCGCGCTGGATTCGCCTCGCCGCGGTAGTGGCGGGAGTGTTCGCCTTGTCGCTGGTCGTCGCGTGGAAACAGTTTCGCGGCCCGGTTTCGGAGATCACCCTGCTGCAGGCCGACTCGGGGCGGCAACTGGCGACGGGCCAGGGGTTCACCACGCTGGTGAACTATCCGCAGACGGCCGCGACGCTGGCGCGCCGCGGCGTGCGCTTCGACCTGCTGCGTCCCTATCCGGAACTCCACCACGCGCCGCTCTATTCGCTCGTGATTGGCGGGGCGCTGCGCTTGTTGCCGGAGGGAAAACGCGCCCGACTTTTTTCGTCGCCGCCCGTCCCGCCGGATGGGTTTGCCGCTGACTATTTTTTGCTCGGATTGAATCTGGTGCTGCTGTGGCTGGCGGCGTGGCAGACTTATCGGCTTGGACGCAAACTCTTCGACCCGCAGGTGGGCTGGCTGGCAGCGCTGGCGCTGCTGTTGTCGGTGGCGATTTGGCGTGAGACCGTGGCTTTGAACGGCGTGCCCCTCCTCATGGTGCTCGCCTTGGGGGCTTTCCAGTTGTGGACGGAAATCGAATGCCGCGCCGATTCGGCAGCGGGAGCAGCCGCCGCGGCTGGCCGACTGCTGGCTCTGGGCGCGTTAGGCGGCCTGCTTTTCCTGGCGGAATATTCCGCGGGCGCACTGACGTTGGTGGCGCTCGGTTACGCTTTCTTGCGTTTTCGCGGCCGGCCACGGATCGTGGCCGTGTTGAGTGTGGCCTTGGGCTTTGCCGTGGTGAGCGGGCCGTGGGTGGCGCGCAATGTGGCCCTCACCGGAAATCCGGTGGCACTCGCCGTGCAGGACATAGCCCTGAAAGCCGGCGATCCGACGGCCGAGCCGGCGACTGTGCGCGCGGCCTATTCCGCCGTGCCGCCCGAACTTGATCTGCGAAAACTCGCGAACAAGACACTGACTTCACTGCAGGAAAATGGGCGCGTGAAGTTTTGGTCGGCCGGCGCGACGTGGCTCGCGGCCTTTTTCGTAGCCGGGTGGCTCTACGGCTTTCGTTCCTCGCTGGCCAACCGCCTGCGCTGGATCTTCACCCTCGGGCTCGCGGTGCTGCTCGTCGCGCAGGCGGCGCTGAATTCCGGCGAGACGGAGCGGCCGGTTTTGGTCTGGCTCGCTCCGCTGGTGTTGATTTTCGGCGCGGCGTTTTTCTACGTGCTGGTGGGGAGCAACGTCACCCTTGCGCGCTGGCCCGGGGTTGCGGCCGCCGGGTTGCTCGCTCTGCAGGCGCTTCCGCTGATGCGGGACGCAGTGGAGCCGCGGCGGGTTCACTTTCATTATCCGCCGTATTTCCCCGCGCTCTTCCAAGGCGTGCGTCAGGATTTGGAACGGCGTGGGGCGAATGGTCGTTACGGCCTCATGACGGATGTGCCGGCGGGCTTTGCGTGGTATGCGCAGGCCCGCGTGTGGGCCCAGCCTGGCCGGCTGCGCGATTTCCATGCGATCGCCGTGGAGCAGCCGATCGGGGAGCTCCTGCTGTCGCCCCAAGTGCTGGATCGACCCTATTTCTCCGAATTGGGAGCAAGACTCGTCGCGCGCGCCGGGGCGGATGCGGTGCCGTCCCGTTTCGGCGAGTGGGGCGAAGTCTATGCCGGGCTGCTCGGCGGCCGGATGCCGGCCGATTTTCCGCTGGGCCCGCCGCTCCGTCTGGCGGACAACGTCTTCGTATTGCAAAATCCAGCACTGCCGGCGCTGCGGGGAAAGTAATTGCTTCGCCCGCTTTCGTCCGCCTACCGTCCCCCGCAACTTTCCGCTCCGAATGCCTCCCTCCCTCCGCGTCTTGTTTCTAGGCAGCCTGATGGTCGGTGCGCCCCTTCGGGCCGTCTATGCCCCGGTGCCTGATCGTGCCCCAGAAAAGGATCTCACGCTTTCGCTGCGGGCCGCGCTGTCCCACGACAGCAATCTCTTTGGCGCCGCCACCGGCGAGACCGACAGCGCGATTTGGACGGTCGCGCCGTTCGTCGGCTACCGCACCGCGCTGACGCCGCAGACGTTCCTGGTGACGTCCTACGAGCTGACCCTCGATCGCTTCGATCAGCGCCCCGGGGACAAGCTGCTCGACAGTCATCAGGCCATAGTGCGTTTGGAGCATTCGTTTTCCCGTGCGACGGCGCTTGATGTGCGGGACGAATTCTCCATCTCCCGCAATCCCGCTTCGTTGCTCGCGGGCGTCCCCCTGAACCCCGATCAGTCGTTGAAACGCAACCAGCTCGACGGGCGATTCATCACGCCGCTCGGGCGTCGCATGACTGCGACGGCGAAGGCCCGCTCGGTATATTTCGCTTACAAGAATCCGATTCTCGCGACGAGCTTGGATCGGACGGAGAATCTCTTTGGCGTGTCCGGCGACTACCGCTTGCTGCCCGAAATCAAGGCGGTCGCCGAATATCGTCATCAGGAGGTTTCCTACCGGACGTTCGGCCACACCAAGGACAAATCGTCCGATTTTCTGATGGGGGGCGCCGACTATGCGGTCGCGCGCAAGCTATCGGTCAGCGCGCGTCTCGGCGCAGAATGGCGGCGCCGCGCGACGGAGCGCGACACGACTTCGCCCTACGCCGAGGTCTCCGCGAAATACGACTACGCGAGTCGTTCGTTCATCGCGGGCGGCTACGCCTACACTTTTGAGGAAACCGCCGACATCGCCCGGTTCACCGACACAAAAGTGCAGCGACTCTTCGTCAACGCCCAGCATGCCGTCACCGCCCTGATTGTCGCCTCGGGCTCATTCACCTACGAGTCAGGCACGCTTCAAGGCCGGCGCCGCGTGGCTGACGTGGATGAACGCACGCTCCGGGCTGGCGCGGCATTGAGCTATCTGCCCACGAAAAACTGGAGTGTCACCGGCAGCATCGATCATGATCGCGTGCGTTCAGATGAACCGGGGCGACGCATGACGCGCAATCGCATGTCACTCGGCGCCACGTTTTCCTTCTGACGACGGCCGCTGCCGCGACCGCTATGTCAAACTCGCACGCTAGGACGGACACCGCGTCGCTCGGTGATTTTCTCCAGATTCTCCGGCTACGCCGCAGCCTGATTGCGCTCGTGCTCGCCCTCGTGGTGATCACTGCCCTGGGCGTCACGGCGCTTTTGCCGCCGTGGTATCTCGCCACAACCAAGGTCCGGGTCGAGAAACCCGAAAGCGAAGTGAAGCTGTTTCAGGCCCAGAGCAGCAACAGCTACGACCCGTATTTCCTGCAGGATCAGTTTAAGATCATGCAGTCGGAAAAAATTCTTTATCCCGTCATCGAGCGACTGGGGCTTGGGGCCAAGTTGGCGCCGTCGATGGGTGCGACTACGGCCGTTCCCCCCGCGATCGCGTATCGCCACCTCGTGGAGAAAATGCTGCGCGTCGAGTCGCAGCGGAATTCCTCCGTGATCGAGATCAGCGTGTTTGCCCAAGAGGCCCAGCTCGCCGCCGACATCGCCAACGAGATTGCGCGCACCTACTCGAAGGACCGCATCGATCTTGCGACATCCGAGCAGCGCGAGGGCCTCGCGCATTTGCGCCAAGAGCTTGTCGCGCAGGAACAGATCGTCACGCGCCAGCGGGACGCGGTCGAAAAACTTCGCAAGGACCTTAACATCTCCGGGGTCGATCTTAACGCCCGCCACTCCGACATGGAGATCGAGACGCTCCGGCAAATGCAGAACACGCTCATCGCGCTCAGCGTCGATGCCATCGGTCGCAAGACGCGCTGGGAGCGCTTCAAATCCATCGCGCCCGCCGACCGCGCGGCGCTCGTCAACTCTGAGCTCATCCCCGATCAAAACATCCAGAATCTCCTGCAAGCTTACCTCGTCTCCGATCAAAAGGTCACGCAACTCAAACCCCGCCTCGGCGAGGCGCACCCCGATCTCGTGGCGGCGGTCGATGCGCGGGCAAAGATCAAGGAGCAGCTTGAGGCGCAGCTGAGTGGCTACGAAAGCTCGCTCGAAATCGCCTACAAGGAAGCCGAGGCGCGCGTGACCGAGCTCAAGAGCCAGCTCGGTCAGGCCAAGATCGATCAGATTCTCTCCGCCCGCGAGCGCATGCGCCCTTTCGAAGAGGCGATGCAGAAGCTCGACGACGAGACGCGCCTGCAAACCACGCTGAAACTCACGCTGCGGCAGCGGGAAATCGATTTCCAGGTTCCCAAACGCACGATCGAAATCCTTAATACGGCCGAGCCCGCGACCCGTCCGAGCCGGCCCAACTGGCCGCTCAACTTCACACTCGCGCTGCTTTGCGGCGCGGTGCTCGCCGTCGGCGTGGCCGTGGTGCTGGAGTATTTCGACACCAGTTTTCGCACCGTGACCGATGTCGAGACGCGACTGCGCCTGCCCGTGTTGGGAGTAATTCCGTTTGCGCGCAAACCGCTCGGCGAGACCGAGGGCGATCCGGCGGAGGCCGAGCCGTTTCGCGTGCTGCATACGAATCTGAACCTGACGTTGAAGGGCGCCGGGCCGCACGCGCTGGTGATTTTTTCCGCCGGCCCGGGCGAGGGAAAATCGACCACGCTGCACCGGCTCGCGCGCCTGATGGGGGAGAGCGGCGAGCGCGTGGTGCTGATCGATTCCGACGTGCGGCGGCCCACGCAAAACCGGCTCGCCGGGCGGCCCCGCGATCCCGGCCTGAGCGATTTGCTTCGGGGCCAGAAATCGCTCGACGAGGTGATTCAGAAAAACATTTCGCCCGGCCTCGACTTCATCGCGAGCGGCGGCGGCGGTTTCACCCTGAGCCTGGTTTACGGCAATCGCCTGCGCGAAATCATCACCGCGCTCAAGGGACGTTACGAAAAGATCGTCTTCGACTCGCCGCCGATCATCGGCGTGAGCGACGCCAGCGTTCTGGTCAGCGCGGTCGATGGCGCGGTGCTGCTCATCCAGCACCGGCGCAATCCGCAGAGCATGGTGCTGCGCGCGCAGCAAATCGTGGAGAGCCTGAAGACACCGCTCATCGGCGTCGTGCTCAACCAAGTCCCAGCCAATGCCGGGGGTGACTACGGCTATTACACCGACAACTACGCCTACTACAGCGAGGGCGAGTCGCGCAAAGCGTCGCGGCGCGAGCGCCGGGCCGAGGCCGCGGCAACTCCGGAAAAAGACCGGCTGATCCTCCGCGAACCGGGCGGCGAGTGACCGGCGATCTGTTCCGGCTTGGTCTGTAAAATAGCAGTTGACGGACGCGAGTGCGGGCCTAGTCCTAGCACCCTGTTTTGCGGGCGTAGCTCAGTTGGTAGAGCACCACCTTGCCAAGGTGGACGTCGAGAGTTCGAGTCTCTTCGCCCGCTCCATTTTTGCGAGACCTCCGACTTGATTGTCGGGGGTCTTGCTGTTTTCGGAGGGTAAAGCGGGTCATCTCGCTATCCTATGGCCCGAACGCCCTGAGTGGCGTGAGCGTGACGGGGCCGAGGAGGCCGCTGGCGGTGAGCGGCCAGCCGCTGGCGTCGAAGGGGCGGTAGTTGATGTTCACGAAATTAATTTCGCGCATGATTTTCCAGTCCACTTTCCGCTGGTCGAGGTCGCGGATGCGGTTGGCGGCGAGGTT
>JBDSGI010000580.1:0-4183 GCA_039919035.1 Opitutaceae bacterium | reverse complement strand
ACCACGAACCGCTGCGGCTTGGAGAAAAAATTGACCCCGCCGAAGGCAAACAGCGCCACGATGCCAAGCACCATCGCGCCGATGACGAACGCTCCAACGATGGCGGGACTGACTTTGGTTTTCACGCGGACTTTGGTTTACGGGTAATCGGGCGGATGGACAGAACGAAGCACTCAGGCCGGCGCGGCCGATCGATCAGCCCGACGGAGAAACTCCGACACGCGCGGGTCGCGACTGTTCGCCGCGAGATCGCGCGGCGTGCCGGTGGCGATGATGCCCTTCTCCGCGCGGTCGAGCATGATCACGCGATCCGCGATGCTGTAGATCGAATGCAGCTCATGCGACACGATCACGATGGTGGTGCCGAAGGTGTCGCGCACCTGCAGGATCAGCTCGTCGAGCTTGCGCGAAGTCACCGGGTCGAGTCCGGCGGAGGGCTCGTCGAAAAACACGATTTCGGGATCGAGCGCTAGAGCGCGCGCGAGGCCGGCGCGCTTCCGCATCCCGCCGCTGATCTCCGCGGGAAAATAATCCTCGAATCCGCCGAGCCCCACTTGCGCGAGCTTGAGCGTGGCAATCTCGTTTATTTCCCGCTTGGACAGCGGCGTGTATTCCTCCAGCGGCAGCGCGACATTTTCCCGCAGCGTGAGCGAGCTCCAAAGCGCGCCACCTTGAAAGAGCATGCCGAAGGTCTTGAGCAGGGCCCGCCGGTCCGCCGGCGCCGCATCCGTGAACGGCTGGCCAAAAAACTTCACCGTGCCCGCCATGAGTTGGTTCAGCCCGACGAGGTGGCGCAGCAGGGTGCTTTTGCCGCAGCCCGATCCGCCGATAATGAAAAACACCTCCCCGCGCGCCACGGAAAACGTCACCTCCTGCAGCACAACATCGCCATCGTAGCCGGCCTGGAGCTTTTCGACCTCGATGGCTGGGACGCTGGCCGGACTGGAGTTCATCGCGGCCATCACCAACCGAGCATGTTAAAGATGATGGCGAATACCGCGTCCGCCACGATAACGAGCAGCACCGAGGTGACGACGGCGGAGGTCGCCGCCCGGCCCACTCCCGCCGCGCTTCGCTCCGCCTGCAAGCCGCGCAAGCAGCCCGCGAGACTAATCAGCACCCCAAAGGCCAGGGCCTTGATCAAGCCGGTGCTCACATCCGACAGGTCGATGATGCTCTGCGTCTCGATCCAATAGGCGGACGGCGGAATATCGAGCACCCCGGCCCCCACCACCATGCCGCCGAGAATCCCGAGGCAGTTCGCATAGAGGGCCAGCAACGGCATCATCACGGTCAGCGCCACGAGCCGGGGCAGCGCGAGAAAATAAACCGGGGGAATGCCCAGCGTCTCGAGCGCGTCGACCTCTTCGTTGGCCTTCATGTTGGCCAGCGTCGCCGCAAATGCCGCGCCCGTCCGCCCCGCCATGATAATTGCCGCCATCATTGGCCCCATCTCGCGCACGACCGAAAGCCCGACCAAATCTGCGACAAAGATATCCGCGCCGAACTGCCGCAACTGCACCGCCGCCTGATAGGCCATGATCAATCCCACCAGAAAACTGATCAGGCTCACGATCGGCAGCGCCATCGCGCCGCATTGCTGCATCTCATCAAGACAGTCGTGCCAGCGGAACATCCGCGGGCGCTTGAGCAACCGCGCCACGCCGATGACACTCTCGCCCAGAAACGTCGAGGCCGTGCGCGCCCGCTCCCACGTTTCGAGGGTCGCCCGGCCGACCCCCGTGAGAAAATTTTCCGAGCGATCAAAGGGCACGCTCGTCTCCCGGGCCTTCGTAAACAGCCCGAGCATCGCGCGGATTTTCTCCGGCAACGCCTCCGTGTCGCAGTGCACGCCCACCACCCGGCACCATTCCTGCGCCTCCAGCAGGAAAAGCAGCAACGACGTGTCCCACTTCTCGATCTGCTCGGTCCGCAGCCGCACGCGGCGCGGTTCGCGGCCCGCCAGCAATTTTCCCCACGTCGGTCGCGGCACGGTTACCTGCCACACGCCGCCCAGCACAACATCCAGCCCACCGTCGATCTCGATCGCGGTGACGGTGGCGTCTCCAGTTTCCAAACTCCCGGGCATTAGCCGCAGTTCACCCGTGACACCGCGCCGCGCCAAACCAAATCTCTCAGACCTTCATGCCGCGCTTCGCCACTCTCCTCCTCGACCTCGACGGCACGCTCGTCGACGCCTTCACGACGATTCATCGCGGCTACTGCCACACCCTGCCGCAATTCGGCCGGCCCGAGCCAACCATGGCGCAGGTCCGCCAGGCCGTCGGCGGGGGCATTAATCAGGCCATGGCGAACTTCCTACCCCCGGAAAGCATCCCCGCCGCCGTTGCCCTCCATGTCGCCTATAGCGATTCCATCCTGCTGGAGGACGTGATCCTTTTTCCCGGCGCCCTGGAGCTCGTGCGCGCGCAACACGCCGCCGGCGCCGCGCTGGCCGTGTTTACCAACAAGCGCGCCGACCACGCCCGCCGCATCTGCACCCACCTCGGTCTCACGCCGTATCTGCGCGGCGTCTTTGGCGCCCGCGATACGCCGTGGCTGAAGCCGCAGGCCGAATTCGCCGCCCACGTCCTCACTCAACTCTCCGCCCACGCCGAATCCACGCTGCTGATCGGCGACTCGCCCTTCGACGTGCAAGCCGCGCACAATGGCGGCTTCCCCTGCTGGTGCGTCACGACCGGCACCCACGACGCGGTCCAACTCCACGCTGCCGAGGCCGACGGCGTATTTTCCGATCTGGTCGAACTGCGGACGGCGCTGGAAAATTTGCCGGCGTAGCAGATTCATTTAACCGCCGGCCGGCGCGCCCGATCCACCTCCAGCCGCAGCGCATGGAGCGATACCACGATGTCGCGCAAAAACGCGTGGAGCGCCGCAATCAACGCCAGCACGCTCGCGGCAAACACGATCACGATCTCCGCGCCAAATTCCCGCTGGAGCCCCGCCTCCACGAAGATCATCATGACCAGCACGCAGGAGAGCAGCATGCTCAGGCCGGCAAACATCACCGCCCGCCGCACCAGCAGGGCGCGCCGCCACATGATTTCCAGCTGGGTCTCGAAGTGCTCCCGCTCCCCCGCCGCCGCCCCGCGCACCTGACCGGCGAGTGTCCGCGTGCGGTCGACGACCCGGCCCATGCGATTCGTCAGTGTGAGCATCAGCGCGCCGACGCCGGAAATCAAAATCACCGGCGTGACCGCGAGCTGGATGAGCGGGAGATACTGGCTGGAAACGGGAGCGGTCATGGTTTGTAAGAAGGGAAAATTGAACCAGGCCAGGCGCGCGGGCGGCGTCCTTGACGCCTCATACCATAACTACACCGTAGCTACATGATCAAGACCGCGAAACTTTTCAACACCGGTGGTTCCCAGGCCGTGCGTCTCCCCAAGGAATTTCGTTTCCCCGGCAAGACCGTCACCCTCCGCCGCACCAAAGGTGGCGTCGTCCAGATTCACCCGCATGACGACTTGGAAGAGCGTCGCACCCGCTTCATGAAGCTCGCCGGCTCCTGCCCCGATCTGCCCGACGTTCCCCCTCACACCCAACCTGACAGTCCGCGCGAGTGGTGATTTTTCTCCCCGACACGAACGCGGTCTCGAACTTTTTGCGCGGTGCGAGTCCCTCGCTCGCCGCGAAGATGCAGGCGGAATTTTCGCATCTGCGGTTGTCAGCGCTGGTCGTTGCCGAGCGTGAGTTTGGCATCGTTCACCACGCCTCGGGCCGTCGTTTCCGACGCGAATTCGACGAACTGGTGGCGACCGTCCCCGTCGAGCCGTTCATCCGGGAGGATGCCCGGATTTACGCCCAACTTCGCGCCACGCTTGAAAAACGCGGGCAAGGCATCGGGCCATTGACACCCTGATCGCCGCCCAAGCCTTGCGGCTCGGCGCCACCGTGATAACGCACAATCTCCGGGAGTTCTCGCGGGTGGCCGGCCTTCGCTGCGAAGACTGGCAGACGGATTAACGGCCCCCTCATCCTTCGCCCTTCTCGTGGCCGTTTCTCCGTCCAATCACCCCGCCACGCTCACCGGCGTCCTTGAGCGGATTATTTTTCACAACGAGGAGAACCACTACACGATCGCGGAGTTCCGGCCCGACGCGCCGCCCGCCGAGAAAGCCGAAACCAAGGCTCGGCCCGAACTCGTGACCATCGTCGGTCC